>JBGPJS010000393.1:0-4185 GCA_041485505.1 Gemmatimonadota bacterium
CTCGTCCTCCCAGCGCTCGCGGGCGTGGGTGGCCGAGACCGTGTCCCCCCGGCTGAGGAAGAAGGCCTCCGCGGCCCGATACCCCACCAGCTGGGCAAAGCTCTCGTTGAACGGGGTCGCGCTCTTCAGGTAGAGCGTGTTATGGGCGATCTCGTGGAGCACCAACGCGGCCAGCTCGACCGAGTCCCGCCCCACCGCGGTGGAGAGCAGCGGGTCGTTGAACCAGCCGAGGGTCGAGAATGCGGACGCCGGCCGCAGGTAGATGTCATAGCCCTTGGCCTCCAGCTTGTCGGCCGCTTTCCGCGCGGCCCTAGGGTCGAAGAACCCTTTGTAGGGAATTCGGCCCACGACGGGGAACTTCCAGGTGTAGGGGCAGAGGCAGTTGCGGGGTGAGGCGGAGAGGACCAGGAGGAGGGTGTCCCGCCCGACGTCGGCATAATCGGTGTAGGTCTCGTCGGCCTCGAGGCCCAGCTGAGCCGCATAGTCCCGGGCATCCAGCACCAGACTCATGGCGGAGCGGAGTTCGGCCGGGGTTTCGCTGTCCGCCGCAACCTTCGCGATAGGACGTCGCGCCTGGAGGATGCGGGTTTCCTCGATCCCCGCCCGGGTCAGATAGCGCACGTCCTCGCTCGCCAGGTAGGCCGTCCCATAGCCGGCGAACAGCACGCCCACGATAACCACGAAGATCATCAGGAGTTTCCTTCTTGTCACAGGGTGAAGCGTACCCCCACGCGGTGTACGTGCCCGCCCAGCTGGTAGCCACGCTGGTAGGCGTAGTCGATGCGGGCCCGGCTGATCACCAGCCCGCCGCCGAACGCCGCCTGCCGTTGCCCGGCCACGATGCCTTGAGCCCCATAGCCGACCCGTCCCACCACACCCACGCCATGGAACACCACGCCGGCCTCCGCGCCGAGCAGGGTGCGGCGCGATTCGCCCCTGGTCCAGATGGTCTCCAGGGTGCCGAGCAGGCGGGCACTGGACTGGGGGTCGACAAAGTTAAAGGTGAATCCAACGCGGGTAGTCCTCGGGAGATCGAGGGGGCCGCCGCTCACGTGGTGGTTGCCGAGGTTCTGCATACTGGCGGCGATGGACAGGATGTCGAAGACGTGGATCGCAAGTCCCACATCGGCGCTCAAGGCGCGGTTCTCTATGCGGGCCGAGTCCCGCAGGGACATGTACTTGCCCGTCACCCCGGCGGCGATGAATCCGTACCGGTACACCACCGATCCCACCCACGCGAAGTTGTCCCGGACTGGCGAGGTGGTATCGCTGATCCGAAAGTAGCGGTAACCTCCCCCGAGATCGAACTGAAAGAGCCGGACCGCGGCGGCACCCATGTTCTCGATGGAACCGTCGGGGTAGCGGTGAAAGGCGCCTTCGAGGGCAATGTTCCGGACCGTGGCCAGACCGGCCGGATTGGTGAACACGGAGCCCGCGTCACCGTTGACCGCGACGCCGGCGCCTCCCAGCCCCGCGAAGCGAACCGAGGAGGGGAGAGAGAGGATGATAGGGCGCTGGGGGGTCTGGGCGTGGGCGTCGGTCACTGCGACGAACGTCAGCAGCAACCAGGGGAACCGGTTCCCTCGCCCGGGGTCTCTCACCGGACGCGTACCACTCCCAACCGCGCGGCGACGTCGCTCTTGGTCAGCAGCTGCATCGCCACCACGGCCGCGGCGGCCCCCTCCACGAGGCGGACGTGAACCCCCGATCCCGCGCGTAGCGTTCCCTGCCGGCCGTAGCTGCCGGTCGTGGTGCTGTCGGGGACGAGCGGATACTGGCCTCCCAGCGGATGCGCCGAGTAGTAGGCAAACAGGTCCCAGCTCTTGTACCGCAGCCGTCCGGTCAATTCCAGGAATGAGGGCACCCCTTCGAGGGCATTGGCCATCTGCCACTGCGGTATCAGGGTGGAGAAGGGCGTCCCGGTGGCGGCGGTCACGTTGGCCTCTCCAAGCAGGGTGATCCCGCCGGGCCCGGCCCCGTCCAGGGCGCGGGTGAGGCTGGTGCCGAGGATGCTGTCGCCGGCGAACTGGTCAGCGAGCCAGCGAACGAACAGCCAGGCCGCGCCCCGCTCCTCGAGGGCCTGAGGCGCATTGTCGGGGGGGATCAGGAAGAATCGTTCGGGATCGGAGAGGTAACCCCAGGCGTTATCGAGGTTGTTGGTCGCGAACTGGTCGAGGCAGGTCGGAGCGAGCGGACACTGACTATTGGACAACTCCCGTCCCCCGAGCTCTTCCGCGAAATGAGAGAGCCCCTCGTTGAGCCAGGTCTCCTCCGATCGGAAGCTCTGGCAGACCTGCCCGCCACAGGGAATGAGCACGTGACGGTTGAAGCTGATCATGTGCTGAAATTCATGGATGAAGGTCTGGGGCAGATAGCCCAGGGCCAGAGCCTTACTGACCGCGCAGGCGGAGTTCGTGGGGTCCGGCACCAAACCGTAGAAGATCTCCCCCTGGTTCGAGCCCGCCTTCGCGGTGAGATCGAAACCGAAGAAGAATCCGAGCACCCGTTGGCCCACGGCACAGGCACCCGTGGTCTGGCTCACCCGGTTGACGGCCTGGGTGAGCAGGACAATCACTTTGCCGTTCTGGTCCAGGTCGGACTCCAGGCCGAAGGCGGCGGTATCGATGGCATACATATTGGGTGTGCCGCCATCAAACAGCACCCCCACCGCATCGATGTCCGACTGGGTATAGCCGCCGACTCCGCCGTTAGGCAGGGTGTCGTCCAAAAAGATCGCTGCCTTGGGACCGACATACTTCGCGGTCGCGACCACCGTGCTGAAGGCACTGCACGGGGTGGACGCGCTGGTCGAGAAGGTGGTACAGGCGGTGAAGGTATCCTGGGTGACGCCGGCGATGATGGGTCCGCTCCGGATCCTCGCGGCGGCAGCGGGGAAGCCGGCATCCGGGTTCCCCGACAGGGTGCGCTCGTACTGGCGCAGCCTGGTATCGAACTCGGCAACCCGGGAAACCGGCCTGGAAGCCGCCCGTCGCAGGAGTGCGCGCGAGGTGCCGATGGGAGCCGGGATGCTGTTCAGGAAGTAGGACGTGAGGCTGCCGTTTGGCGTCGCGGTCCCGGCGGTGGCGACGGCGGCCACCAGGTACTCCGCCCCTCCTGATCCGGCGGCAGGCAACAGCAGGCAACCGCCGGTTACTGTCGGGTCGATGATGGCGTGCTCGCCCAGGTTCAGCACGGTCGGCGTGACCGTCAGGCAGTTCCCCGGCATCGGTGTCACGATCCGCTCCCCGGCGCAGGAGGCGAGGAGCATGGGAGAAACGGAAAGGGTGAGCGAGACGGGAAGGAAGGAACGGCGTCGGCCGAAGCGGCTCACAGGGAAGCTCCCGCGCCCGGAAGACACTCCGGCGTCAAGGGCCAAGATAAGGCACCACAACGGCTTTTGACAATCTTAGGAGCCACCGATAGCTTCTGTCGGTGATCACACCCACGTGGCTCGACGAACTCAAGTTCGGGCCTGACGGCCTGGTTCCGGTCGTGGCTCAGAACGCCAGAAATGGGGATGTTCTCATGCTGGCCTGGGCCGATCGGACGGCCATCGAGCACACCTTCGCCACCGGGTTCGCCCACTACTACAGCCGCTCCCGCAAGCGCCTCTGGCGCAAGGGCGAGACCTCGGGACATGTGCAGCGGGTCACCGAACTGCGCCTGGATTGCGACCGGGACACGGTGCTATATCGGGTGGAGCAGACCGGGCCGGCGTGTCACGTGGGGGCGCCGACGTGCTTCTGGACGGCGGTCGAGCGGGGGGCCGGGCAGGCGGGCGGGCGGGCAGACAGTTTGGTCGAGCGTGAGGATCCGGGTGGACACCTGCTGACCCGGCTCGCGGCTACGATCGCGAAGCGGGCGGTGGAGCGGCCCGAGGGCTCCTACACCGTCAAGCTGTTGGATGCTGGAGTTCCCAAGATCTCCCAGAAAGTGGGAGAAGAAGCCACTGAAGTCGTTGTCGCGGCCAATGCGGAGGACGGCCGCCGTCTCGCGTCCGAGGCGGCAGACCTTCTCTATCATCTTCTGGTGCTGCTCCAGGCCCGCGGGGTCCCGCTGGACGCCGTGCTGGGCGAATTGGAAAACCGGAGTAAACAGTAAGCAGTAAACGGTGAACAGGAGCCGCGGCGGTCTTCCTGTTTACTGTTCACCGTTCACTGTTCACCGGATTCTCCAGGGAAAGCC
>JBGPJS010000394.1:0-4184 GCA_041485505.1 Gemmatimonadota bacterium
CACCTTGGCGCTGAACGGAATCTCGGTCGCTTTTCCGGTCGCGACATCGACCCGCCAGATCTTCCCGCCGTACGAGGTCACCAGCGCCTGGCCATCGGGCGTAAACGACGACCCTGGCATCAGGTCCCGGGTGAAGCGGGATTCCTGATCGTCCCGCTGCACCGGCCAGACCAGCCAGCGCTCGTCCCCGGTCTGCAGGTTGCGAAGCCGGAGCCCGGTCTCCGCATCGTGCCGGGTGGCGTAGACCAGCCACCTGCCGTCGGACGAGAGCACCGGTCGCATGGCGCTGCCGTAGAGGTCGGTCTGGGGAAAAACCTTGCCGGTCTGCCGGTCGTAGATCGCCAGCTCCCACTGCGGCAGCTGGAGGTTATAGCCGAACCCGCCCCGCTTCCGCGCGTACCAGACATAGCGCGGGTCGCGACTGAATGCGGCGCCCAGGCTATTGATGTTGGTGCCCCGACCCTGGCCCGTGGCACCGTCTCCCTTGTCGTCCTTGGTGAGACTGGTCCCCGAGCCCCCATCCTTGTGGAACATCCAGAGCTGGTAGTTGCTGCCGAGGGGTGAGCTGGTCTTGGAGACTACGATGTAGTTGCCGTCAGGGGTCCATTCCGGCGAGGCGTAAAGCGAGGCATCGCCCTTGCTCACCGCCTTGGGGTGGGAGCCGTCGGGATCCATGGTCCAGACGTTTTCCGCGCCATCGCGGTCCCTGAGGAACACGATCCGCCTGCCGTCGGGCGACCAGCGCGGCTGAGAATCGAAGGGCGGGCCGGCGGTGATCCTGGTCGCGGTGCCGCCGCCGATCGGGAGCGTGTAGATGTCGCCCATCAGCTCGAAGGCGATGGTCCGCCCATCCGGCGAGATGTCCAGCGAGATCCAGGTGCCCTCGGCGGTCTCGAAGTCGATGCTGCGCGTGGTTGCGAGCGGGAGGGAATCGGTCTTCTTGGTCTTGCCGGTGTCGGCGAAAAGGGCGGTAGAGGCGGACGAGGCGGGAGAGGCGGACAGGGTCGAGAGGCAGACGGCGAGGACGAGCATTGGGGCTCCGGAGTGTAGGGGCGACTGGATCGGTCGCCCTGCTGGGTGCTGAGTACTTCTGAGTGCTGAGTGCTGGGTGCTGAGGGTGGACAACTGCCCAGACAGAACGAGCAGATCGTCACGCCGGTTTCGGGCTCCTGCCGCTGACCGCGTGCTCACGAAGGGGTCGAGAAGGACCGGGAAAAGGCCGGCGTAAACTGTCGCCGGTCAGGGGGGTACGGAAGGGGGGCGGGGATTGGGGGTCTGGGGAAGCGGCTGGCGAATGG
The DNA here is from genome assembly GCA_041485505.1 of Gemmatimonadota bacterium. GTDB lineage: Bacteria > Gemmatimonadota > Gemmatimonadetes > Gemmatimonadales > GWC2-71-9 > JBDUEA01. Next base: position 1,299 of record JBGPJS010000394.1, read on the forward strand.
GAGTCGGCGTATGTTGAATCTTGGAACGTGGGCCTCCCGTACTACTCGCAACCCGACTTCCGCCCATCTTTTCACGGAGCCTCAACATGCAACAGCGATTAACTCGGCCTCTTCTCGTCGCGGCCCTGTTGGCCCTGCCCGCGGCCGCGGCCGCGCAGACCCAGAGTGCCGATCTCACTGCTGACCCGACCTCGCTCCTCTGGGGTCGTCAGTTCACCGAGTGGTTCTACGACGGGCAGGCGGACAGCCTGTTCTCCCGGTTTGACGACGAAATGCAGAAGGGGCTGAGCAAGGAAGACCTCATCAAGTTCCGCGATCAGGTGGCGGTGCAGGCCGGCGCCGAGACGGAGGTGTTGAGTGAAGAGGTCAAGGAAAAGGATGGGTTCTTCAACTATCATCGCGAGATCCACGTGGCCAACGCCGGCGAGACGGTGGTGGTGGTCTATTGGACGATCGACAAGGACAAGAAGATCGCGGGGTTTTTCATCAAGCCGAAGCAGTCCTGACGGGGGGGAACGGGGAACTGGGAACCGGGAACGGTCTTGATCCGGGGTGGGAGACCCCGGTTCCCCGTTGTCCCGTTCCCCGTTCACCCTACCGACGCCAGATTCTGCATGGCCCGGAAGGCCCGGAACACCTCACGGTAGTCCTCGTGGGTGTAGCTCACGGTTCGGCCCGTGGTACGCACTGATCCCGGTGTCACCTCGGCCATGTCGGCCTCCACGGTCTTGCTGAAATCGATTTCGAGGGTGATCGGTGGCGGCACCACGAAGGGGAGAACCCGAGGTTCGCCCCTCCCTTGTTTCTGGACTACTTCCCGGGCGGCGAGCTGAATCCGGCGACAGGCTTCGGATGGCGCGATGCTTCGGGCGGCGTGGCGGCCCACCGCTTCTTTCACCGTGACCGCCGCGAACGGTGCGCCGAGGAGATCACGGGCCTCCGCGGCGAGGGCGGTGTCGCCGGTTACCAGTAAGACCGGGGCTCCATAGGCGCCGGCCACGGCGGCGTTGATCCCCAACTCCCCCACCGAGCGCCCATTGAGCCGGACGTCGAGCAGACGGTCGGTATAGGTGTGGTCGAGGATCGCGTTCCGGGTGCCGGCCTTGGCGTGATACCCGACGCAGAACACGCCGTCGGCGCCACCTTCGATTCCCTCCATCATTGAGCGCAGCTTCGGCCCCCCGCTCACCAGCTCCGCCCTGGGATCCAGCTCTTCTGCCAGCAGGTTTCGCATTTCCCAGTGGCTATCGTTGACCAGCACCGTGATGGCGCCGCCCTCGAAAGCGCCCGCGATGGCGGCATTGGCTTCCGCCGTCATCAGATGGCGAAATCGGCCGTACTCGCCGGCACAGCGGGGATCGACCGGGTTGGTCTGGTCCTCATGCACCACGCCAGCGATGCCTTCCATGTCCACCGAGATATATATGCGCATGGGGAAATTGGTGGGGATAGAGGCAATCTATCAGGGTGAAGGACGCTGGGGCCCCCCCCCGTCAGAGAATATCGCGGCGATTCCGTCCCGGCCCGTCATCCCGAAAACCCGCATAGGGGCGACTAAACGCGCGGTCCTATTTCAGGGGAGCTGCGCCGCCTAGGGGCGCAGGTGCACGACGATCCGTTGCGCACGACGATCGATGGTCGCATCCCGGAAATGCGCCTCGACGCCAGCGCTCTGCAGGCTCATCGTTGAATCGCTCTCCTCCACTGTCGGTGGGCTGGCGATTCCTGTGATCGTCAATCGGTGGACCCCATTGAACAAAGGATGTTCCCCCGCCGATTCGGTCAGTGCGGCGCGATCCAGCACCTCGACGGTTCCCGCCTGGTTCCCCAGTTTGATCCAGCGCCCGTGCAGCAACTCACCGGGCGCCACCCGCTCGATGTTCCAGGGATCAAAGGCCTGGGGCTACAGTGGCTGGCCGGAATCCACCACGATTTCCACGGTCCATCCACTCTGGCGCAGAAAGGCGTCCAGTTTATTTCCCAGTCGCACCTTGAGGTCAGCGACCTCCCGGCGCGCACCCGCGGCCATGGCAGTCTCTTCCGCCGCATTAAAGCTACAGGAAGTACCCCCGGTAGAGCCCAGCGTCGACCCGAGAAGGGCGTCCAGCGTCGCGGTCGAATCCGCTTCCAGTCGCGCCTTCCAGTCGGTCGAGAATCGATCGAGCAGGGCTCCGAGGGCCGGGCCAGTCGAGTAGGTCCGCAGGCGAACTTGGTCCGGTCCAAACCCCTTGGCGGGGATATTCCAATGCGAGAGTCGCCCCGCGGCCAGGTACTCGACGTAGGTGGCAAGCCCCTCGTTGAGTTCGGTCCGTTGCTCATACACACCGGAGGCGACGGGCAGGGCCCCGAAACGCCGGACGCGCAGGGCGAGCGCGGCTCGACTCCAGCACGCCGCACTGTCCTGACCGCGGGCACCCACGGCCCGCCGCAACGCCTCGGTCTCCAGCCGCTGAAGCCGAAAGGTGAGGGTGTCATCCATCGGGTAGACCAGCATGTCCCCTTCGTTCCCGGACCACCCAGGGTGGCGACTGGCCTGGAAGACGTGGAAGGTTTCATGCACGATCGTTGCGGCCAGATCGATGTCCGAACTGCGGCTCCCCGGATCGAGGATGAATGTCGCCGACGGGACTCCTCCGAGCACCACATGGGTATTGGCGCGAATGGATTCGTGCCTCCCGGCATAGGTGAAGATGCCGGAGTATCCCGCGAGTGGGGTGAAGCCCGCCGGTGGCGCCGGATGGTGGAAGAGCAGGGTGGTTTTGCCGTCGAAGATTGCAATGGGAGTGTGACCGGGATCGAAACCTGGCCACAGGGACGGCGCCGCAATGCGGTCGAAGGCGGCCATGATGGTGAAGGGATCGTGGACGGGCGGAGGGGCAGAGGGGC
>JBGPJS010000395.1:0-4174 GCA_041485505.1 Gemmatimonadota bacterium
GCCTCGCCGTGGGCCAGCGCCTCAGCCAGAGCCTCGGGCCCTACTGGGAGGTGATGGCGGTGACCGCCACCGTAGTCGGCGTCCTGCATGGGGCCATTTTCTGGCTGGTCCGGCGACGCCAGCGCGCTATCCGGCGCCAGGCCATCGGTGACATCCGAGGCATGCTGCACGATGTTGTTAACAATCAGCTCACGGTCATCCTCGCCTACCTGTCCGACGCCACGGACTCATCGCAACGGGCACCGCTGGAGAACGTGCGAATTGCCGTAGACCGGATCTCGACGCTTCTGGCCTCGATCTCGGAGGAATCGCTGCGGAATTGGCAGGCCCGCTACCCGTCCTCGCTGCACCAGCTGGCCCGTGGGCAAGGGGCTGCCTGACCCCCGTTTGCCGCCGACGGGTCTGCGCCGCAGCGGCCCCGCAGCTCAGCGCAGGTCGCCAGGTGGCGCACACCTCTGTTTGCATCCAGAGCAGCCGCACCCCGTCTAAGTCGCGAACGGCCAGGTTGGGAGCGGCCAAAGGAAATGGGAATCTCTTCTACCACCGCGCCCCGATGATCCTGATCCTGGCCTCCCCGGACGACGATCACGTTGCCGCCGTCGAGCCCGAGCTGCGGCGACGAGGGGCGTCGGTTCTGTGGCTCGACCTCGCCGAGCTGCCCGCCAGGGCCCAGCTCTCGGTGGCTCATGAACCCGGGGCCCCGGCGCGACCCCTCCTTCGGGTCCGCGACACTGAGATCGATTTGCGCCTGGTCACCGCCGTGTGGTCGTGTCGCCCTGGGGCACCAACCCCTCACGCCGACCTCCCGACCGGGATGTTGCGCGACTACGTCCGGCAGGAGACCAGCGACGCCTGGATCGGTGTGACCGAGCTGCTGGACTGTTTGTGGCTGCCCGGCCCCCGTTGGCAGGAGCTGCGAGCCGGCTACAAGTCGCTCCAGCTCCAGGTGGCCACCGAGCTGGGGTTCGAGATCCCGCCCACCCTGGTCACCAACAGCCCGGACGATTTTCTCGCCTTCTACCGTCAGCACAACGGCAACGTCGTCAGCAAGACCGTCCACAACAAGCTACTGCCGGCGGGGGCCGAGGCCGGATACAGCAGCTACGTCCTGACCGAGACGGTGGCCAATCGGGACGTCGCCTATCGGGACGCCATCCGGTACTGTCCCGTGACCATCCAGCCGTACGTGGACAAGCGCATCGAGCTCAGGATCACCGTGGTGGGTGATCGGGTCTTTCCGGTGGAGGTTCATTCTCAGTGGACCAACCACACCCGCTACGACTGGCGGCGGGCCGATCACCATCACACCCGCTACCAGATCCATCAGCTACCGCGACCCCTCGCCCGGCGGTGCCTGAAGCTGGTAGAGCGGCTCGGGCTCCGGTTCGGCGCGATCGACCTGATTCTCACGCCGGATGGACGCTACATCTTCCTCGAAATCAACCCCAACGGCGCCTGGCTCTGGATGGAACGGACCACCGGGCTACCGATCGGCAAGGCCGTCTGTGACCTGCTGCTTTCACGCGAGGCCACTGCGACCCAGACCCGGGTTCCGGTGGAGGCGCGCCCTACGGCTAACCCCGCCACGCCGCCGCCACCCCAGTCATCAGTCGTCGCCCCGCCGCTCTCGGCAGCTCGGCGCAGTGGTCCTCGGATCCCGGCCACGGTTGACGCGGCCCTCCAGGCCACCCTGCGGTATCTCCTGCGGCTGGCTCACGGGGGGATCAGCCCGGCCGAGGCCGCGACCGGCCTTCAGCGCTTGGCCCGGCGCCATCGGGAGACCGACCTGCGACTGGTCTGGGAGATCGAAGGCTACCTTGGCAGCGTCCACTATGACGCTCTGCTCCGCCTGCCGGGCGCTTGAACTCTATCGCTCGCTTTTTCCCCGGAGCGGGCCGTGCCCTGGGCGCTTCGCCATGCCCATCACGCCCGCGAGACCGACCTGCTGCGGGTCAACGGCCAGACCCTGAACATGCAGACGGTCATGGGTTACCTCGACTGGCTCTGGCAGGACGCCGCCCTGGTTACCGGGCTGGTGGACGGGTGCCTGGTGCGTGAGGCCGTCGAGATCCGCGGGATCGGCGCCTCGGACGGCGAGGTTCGCGCCGCTATGCTGGGGTTCCGCCGGGAGCAGGGCCTCGACTCGGGAGCGGCCACCGACGGGTGGCTCCGGCGGCGCGGCTGGACCCGGGACGACCTCGAGCACGAGTGCCGTCGCCAAGTGATCGCGGGGAAGCTGCGGGCGCAGATCGCCGCGGGTCGGGTGCGGTCCTACTTCGCCCGCCATCGGGGTCAGTTCGACACGGCGGCTATCGCCCGTCTGCGACTGGCCGACCGCGACGCCGCCCGCCGAATCGCCCGCCGGATCAAGCCGGGTGGGATCGAATTCACCCGGACGCTGGAGGAAACCATCCTCGCGAGGCCGGCCGGCACGGCGACCAGCACCTTCGAGACGGTACGGCGCCGGGATCTGGCAGCGGCCCACGCCCGGGCAATCTTCGGTGCGCCACTGGGCGGAGTGATCGGCCCGATGCGGGGCGCCGACGGCTACGACGTCCTCCGGGTTCTTCGGATCGCCCGGGCCCGGCTGGACCGGCCCACCCGGGAGCTGATCGAGCAAGTCCTGTTCGAGGAGTGGCTGGCGACCCGCCGGGCCGAGGCCACGGTCGAATGGTTCTGGGGCGACGCCGAGCGGGCGGTGACTCGGGCGGGTAGCGCCAGGAGGCCTAGATGAAGGTACTCATCGTTCACACGGCGCCTCCACCCACCGCCGATCCAGGGCGGTGTCCCTGCGAGTTCGACCTGGAGCCGACCGCGGTCGGGATCGCGGAGGTTCTGCCCCCGGCCACCATAGCGCGGGTACGGGGCGAGCCGCGCGAGATCCTGGCGCTGCTCGATAGCCACGCGCCGGACGTGGTCTACAACCTCTGTGAAGCGCCGCTGGGCCGGCCCGAACTCGAGGCTCAGGTCGCGGCGCTGTTCGAGTGGGCCGGCGTCCGCTTCACCGGATCGGGCAGCGAGACGCTCGCCCTCTGCCGGCGGAAGGACCGGGTCGCGGCCCTGCTGACCGCCACCGGCGTGCCGGTGCCGCGGGGGGGCGGGTTTCCCTGCATCGTCAAGCCCACCAACGAGGATGGCTCCGCCGGCATCGACCGAGAGTCGGTCTGCCCGGATCATGCCGCGTTGGTCCGTGCCTGCGCCCGAGCCCCCGGTCCGATCGTGATCCAGGAGTTCCTGCCGGGGCGTGAATTCGCCGTGTCTCTGTGGGGAAGGACCGACCCGGACCACGTCTCGATCGGGGAGACCCTATTTCAGAATGGCCTGCGTTTGAACACCTACGCCGCCAAGTGGGAGACCGAGAGCGCCGACTTCGCCGATTCGCCCATGGCGTACGCCATCGATCTGGAAGAGGTCTTGCGGGAGGCGGTGGTGTCCGCGGCGCGGGGGGCGTGGCGGGCGGTCGGCGCCCGCGGCTGCCTCCGGGTCGACCTGCGGCTCGACGCCCAAGGCGAGCCCAGGGTACTGGACGTCAACCCCAACCCGACCCTCGCGCCCGAGGTGGGGCTCCGCCGCGCGGTAATGGAGGCCGGGTGGACCTGGAGCCGCTTCGTGCACGCCCAGATCGCGTGGGCCTGACAGGTGGGCCGCTCCGTCCCGGCGTCCTGACGGGAATCGGCGATATCACTGTATCAGCATGTTGGTGTTGGCGTAGAGGTCGATCGCCAGGGGTGCGGCTCCCCCTTTGACCCTCGTGCTTCCCTTCTTGGACACCGGCAGATCCGACAGGCGCTTGGGCTGTCGGACGTTCTTCGAGCCTTTGTTCGACGCAGGTTTCTTCATGAGATCCTCTCGGAACGTGAGGTAGCGCCTTCGGCACCTCGGAAATCCTACCCCCTGGCCCTCCAAGCGCAAGTATGCAGCCCGCGGGTTCCTGGCAGTGGCGGGGCTGTTTGGTCAACTGCCATTGCACATCTCCGGAGCTGCTGAACCGCTCTTCTGTCGGCTTCCCTCCGTCTTTTCCGATCTCCTAAATAGGCAACACTGACGCTGCTCACCTTTCACAGGAGGCTACCATGGATACGAAACCGACCAAGAACCCCGACCCGAAGGCGGAAGCGGTACCCGATCTTCCCCTTACACCGGACCAGGCGACGGATGTGAAGGGGGGGAGGGA
>JBGPJS010000396.1:0-4160 GCA_041485505.1 Gemmatimonadota bacterium
CTCTCGCGATTCCGGGGCGATGGAAGCTCAAAGTCCGGCGACCCGCCTCCCTTGCGGCCAAGGTTACCCCAACGGGTCTACTGCTGGGAGAACTCGCCGGGAGCGCGCGACTGACGTTCGCGGATACCCCTTGAGTCCGACCCTGGAATGACCGAGGAAGGATGAACCTCTCGCGATCCGGCTTCCTGCTTTCGCTCCTCTGCCTGGGCCCGCCCGCGCTCGCGGCGCAGGTTGCCGAGGGGAACGCGGCATGGCGAGAAGGCCGGTTCCACGAGGCGCGAATCGCCTATGAGCAGGCACTACGGGACGATTCCACTTCCGTGCGGGCCAACTACCGACTCGCGGTCCTGGCTTCCTGGGATTCCCGCCTGGACTCGGCGTTGGTCCTGCTCCACCGCGCCAGAGTCACCGAGCCCGATGAGCCCGACGTCCGGCTTGCCGAAGCGCAGTTCCTATCCTGGAGGGGCAGCTTCAAGGTGGCGCTGCTCAAGTATGACAGCCTGCTGGTTGACCACCCCGATCGGCATGACGCGCAGCTGGGGCGGGCCCAGACCCTTGCCTGGGCAGGCCGGTTGAACCAAGCCGAGGCAGCTTACGCGCGGATGATCGCGGCCGACGCCGCGGACTACGAGGCCCGTGCAGGCCAGGCCCAGGTTTCGGCTTGGCGAGGCGATCTCGCGACCGCCTCCGAACGGTACCAGGCCATTCTCTCCAGCGACTCGGGCAACGTGCAGGCCCTCACCGGCCTGGCGCAGCTCCACCACTGGCAAGGCAAGGAGCGACTGGCTCGGACCGAAATCGACCGGGCCCTCGCGGCCGACTCCAACAACCACGAGGCCCGTCAGGTCAGGGCGGCGGTGCGCGCCGGACTCCGACCCCAAGTGGAGGTCACCCTGGGGTGGAGCAACGATTCGGACGACAACACTATCTGGTGGCAGACGCTCGGTACCTCGCTCTCCCTGGCCGAGGGCCTCCGGGGATTTGCCTCGGCCGGTGCGTTCGAAGCCAGCGACCCGGCCCGCCACGGGACCAGGGTCTCAGCCGAGGCCGGGGGGGCGATCGCCAGGGGCAAGATGGAGTTCACCGCCGCGTTGGGGCTCCGCGGGCTCTCACCGAGCGACTCGGCCTCACGTAGCGTCGGCTCCTGGCGAGCGTCGGCGAGTTACCGCCTCGCGGCGGCGACCGGAATCGGCCTCGGTTATTCGCACTATCCGTTCGACGAGACGGCGCTGCTCATCGCCCGTCACCTCGACGTCGACGCCGTAGAACTCAATCTGGAGAGCGGCCTCCGAGAGGGGCTGGATGCGAGCCTCGGCGCCGGGTCGGCCTGGCTGAGCGACGCCAACACTCGCCGCTTCATGGTCGCAGCGGTGACTCAGCGAGTTACCTCCCGCGCCACAGTCGGCGTGCTGGGTCGGCTACAGGGCTACGATTTCAAAGGCGCCGGGTATTTCTCACCGGACCGCTTCACCACCTTCGAGGCTCGAGCGGCCTACACTCAACCGCTGCTTCCCTTCGAAGGCCGCCTGAGCGGTGGACTGGGCACCCAGCAGGTGGGCAAGGGGGCCAGCGGCCAGCTGGAATGGCACATCGAGGGGAAGGTGTCGCGGCGCTGGGCCACGGCGAACGAAGTCTCCTTGAGCGGGGGCATCACCAACAGCGCGGTGAGCTCGACGACGGGGGCATTCCGTTATCGTACTGCCGCGGTGACAGTCCGGTTGGGGTTGTAGGCAGCGGCCGCTCTCAGCTTCCAGCTATCAGCTATCAGCTAATCCGCTATCCGCTGAGAGCCATGAAGTTCGGTCTAGGCGATCGGATGCTGCTGCCAGCTGACAGCTGGTCGCTGGCAGCTGGTGGCTGGTCGCTAGTCGCTGGTGGCCGGTAGCTGGCGGCTCACCGGCGCGCTATCATTACGCCATGACCACGTCGTTCAACCTCCTCATCAACGAGCTGACCGCTTCCGAAGACAGCTTCCACGCCGTGGTCAAGGGGATCGCTGGTACCCAGTGGAGCTTCAAGCCGGCACCGGACGTGTGGTCCGCCGCCGAGGTCGTGGAGCACATCGCGGTGGTGGAGGTGAACGTCAGCCGGCTAATGCTCGAGAAGATCCTCGAGCAGCCCTTGGCGCCGGAGCGGCGGGCGGAGGTCAAGCCGAAAGACAGTCAGATCACGGCCCTCATGTTCGACCGTTCCACTCGCCGGGAGGCCCCCGAGAGGGTCCGGCCGACCGGGCGCTGGTCGGACCCCGACGACGCGGTGAAGGCGTTTACGGATGCCCGGGATCGCCTGATCGACTGGGTTTCCAAGACCGATGCAGATCTTCGCGGGTACGCGGCGGAGCACCCGGTCTTCGGGGTCCTTGATGGCAAACAGTGGCTTCTCTTCGCGGCGGCGCACTGCGCGCGGCATACCCGGCAGATCGGCGAGCTCAAGAAAATGCCGGGGTTCCCGGACGCCGGTGGCTGAACCGTAGACGGGGGACGGACGGCGGACGGGTGGGGCCCGCTTACCGCTTACTGCTTACCGCTCACCGTTGACGTAGGTCTCAAAGAACCCGCGGCCCGAGTCGGCGACCCCGGCCCCGCTGAGCCGACCCTCCAGCACAAAGCGCCCCCGCATCTGCAGAAAGTAGCGTTGCAACCCACCCGCTCCCTGGGCGGTGGCTTGCACATCCTCGACCTTGACCCGCAACCTCAGGGTGTCCTGATCCCGTGCGGCGACGAGATCGAAGGCGGCCGGCGCGGTCACTCCCGGTCGGTTCGGCACCGCCCGGGCGCCGGAATATCGAATCTCCCGCGACCGGAGGACCTGTCGCACCCCCAGAGAGTCCACCAGCGCGAAGAAGATCGGTGGCGCTCCACCCCCCGCCGTGGTGTCGGGTCGATGGACCCCTCCGTAGAGGAGGTTGAAGCTGTGGCCCCCAGCTGAACCCCAGTCCCAGGTGACTTCGCGCCAGACTCCCCAGTTGTGATCGTGGTACGCCGCCGCCCCCCGCAGCTCCCGGCAGCGGTTCTCGAGGCAGATCCGCCCCGACGCCGTCGCCGCCAACGCCGGCACCACGTAACCGGAAAGCTGCTCGCCTTCGCTCAGAATGACAGGGGGAAAATATCGTTGCGGCGTTGGCTGAATCGAGAGGTCGAATGAAACCGGAAGGCCGGACTCGGCAGGAAGGCGCAGTCGATATACCCCATCAGACTGACGCACGCTGCCGGAACCGATCGTCAGATCGGCACCCGTGGTATCGAAGGTCGTCGCAGCGGACCCGGTTCTGCGACTGAAGCGCTGGTACCGCCCATCGGGTCGACGATGGGAGACCAGCAGCTGGCCGCCCCAGGCGCCATCCGGAATCCGGCCGCCGACGAGAAAAGTGAGGTACCACCATTCCTGTGGTGAGGCGACGATGTTGAAGTATTCCCACTCCGCCCAAGTCGAGTCGGACACCGGAGGGAGGTGAAAGCGGTCGAGCTCATCGTAGAGCCGCTGGTTGCTGGGCGCCAGGTACGCCGAGTCCGCCGGCGAGTCCCGCCAGAGTCCCTCGGTGACCCGGAGCCCCGCGGCGAGAGCCACGGCGTGACTGGGGATCTCGCCCCCGACGCGAGCGGCGACGGGCGTTCCCCGAAACCTGACGTAGAGCAGCTTGTTCTCGATGGCAGGAGATACCGCGCGAACCAATGCCGCGTGTCGGGGTCCGCCCAGGAGCTGGCGGGCGACGAACCGGGCCCGGTCGATTCCGAAAAACATTCCCCCGACACCACCGGTCCGCATCGCCTCGATATCGATGCCTTGCGGGAGAACCGTCACTTCGCCGCCACCCACCAGCGAAACGTCCCGTGACTGCTCCAGCATGGCTTCACCTACCGAGAGCAGTACGATCATGACCCCCGCGCCCAGGGCGTAGCCGAAGAGGAGGAAGAGCGCGCGCAGCTTCTTCACCCAGAGGTGGCGGAAGGCAAGCGTGGCTACCACTCGACCTCCCATCCACCCATAGTGAACGGTGAACGGTGAACAGTGACCCGGCCTCCCGGCCCCAGCCCCCGGGTCCATTTCAGCTCCCAAACCAGAGCCCATCTCGGCATCGGTACGCCCGGTTTACTGTTCACGGTTCACGGCTCACTTTTCCATCGAGCATATGCACCACCCTCCCCGCCGCGGCGGCCAGC
>JBGPJS010000397.1:0-4151 GCA_041485505.1 Gemmatimonadota bacterium
CTACGTCCGTGATATGCGGCAGGGAACCATCCGGCCGATCCCCGAGACGGAGGGTGCCTACAGCCCCTTTTTCTCTCCGGATGGCAAGTGGATCGGATTTTTTTCGGGCAGTGAGCTTCGCAAGGTGTCGGCCGAGGGAGGCGCCCCGGTCACGATGGCCCCAGCGCACTTTCCCGAGGGCGCTTCGTGGGCTCCGGACGGCCGGATCCTGGTGTCGCTCGACGAAGGAGCGAACCCCGCGTGGTTCTCCCCCGGTGGCGGGTCTCCCCAGCCCTTGGCACGGTTTCACGGCGCCTTCTGCGAACCCGAAGTCCTTCCCGGAGGCGAGTGGGCGGTCGGTTCCCTGTTCCCTACTCGCCAGCTCGCGCTCCTGGACCTCCGGACCGGCGAGCTGTCGGCGATCACCCTCAAGGGGTTAGTGAAACCCGATTCCGTCTCGCCCGGCGACGAGCTGCCCGCGGCCAGCCCGCACTGGCTTTCCACCGGCTACCTGCTCTATGGCACCAACGGGGACGGCGTGCTCATGGCGCTGCCATTCGATCCCGTTCAACGCCGGGTTCTCGGTGCACCGGTGCCGGTCCTGGAAGGGGTGCGCCGCGAGGAAGGCTACGGCTTCACCCAGTACGCGGTTTCCGACGAGGGCACCCTGGTCTATGCGCCGGGCGGGAACGCCGGGCTCGGCCGGCCTGCCCTGATCGACGCTCGGGGCCGGGTGGACACGCTGTCGTTCCCCAAGGCCGAGTACATGAACCTGCGGCTCTCCCCGGACGGGAAGCGAGTGCTGGTGGAGACCAGGCCGGAGTACGGAGTGGTTGGCGTTTCGATCCTGGATATTGAGCGCGGGCAGGAGCGGAAGTTGCCGACCACGGGCCGGCGAGTCGGGTTGGAGTGGTGGCCGGACGGTCGAAGTGTGCTCGTCGCGGGATTCGATCCCGGCTCCAGGCGCAACCAGCCCCCAGTGCGGTACTCGCTCGCGGATGGGAGTATCCGCACCCTGGCGGTACCGGGCTCTCTCTGGCCCGCGGTTTCTCCCGACGGCAAATTCGTCGCGACCGCGGATTCGCTCTTTCACATCATTGTCTCCCCGGTTGACAGCGGGGCGGCACAGGTCCTGGTGGAGGATGGAGGCAACCATCTGAGTTTCTCACCCGACGGACAATGGCTCGCCTACCTCAACATCAAGACCCTGGAGGTCATGGTCGCCTCGCTGAAACATCCCGGCGAGGTCTACCAGGTGTCCACCGGGCACGGGGAACAGCCGCGCTGGTCCCACCGGGGTGACCAACTGTTCTATCGCCAGGGTCACCGGTTCTTGGTGGCGGACGTGGACACCCGGAACGGCTTTCGCTCCGGCGCCCCGCGCAGATTTCTCGAAGGTCCCTTCGTCCGCATCATCGGCTGGAGCTACGACGCGACCTCAGACGGCCGACTGCTGGTCGTGGTGGGGCCGTCCGAGCAATCGGCCGGCCACCTCGGCGTGGTCACCAACATTCCGACCCGAATCGGGGCCCGGCAGTGACTACCCTCCTGGACCGTCTGAAGGCCGCCTTGGCCGACCGCTACGCCATCGAGCGGGAGCTCGGCGCCGGGGGCATGGCCACCGTCTACCTCGCCGAGGACCTGAAACACCGCCGCAAGGTCGCAGTGAAGGTCCTGCGACCTGAACTGGCCGCGACCCTCGGCCCCGACCGCTTCTTCCGCGAAATCGAAGTCGCCGCCCAGCTCCAGCATCCCCACATCCTCCCGTTGCACGATTCCGGCGAGGCGGGCGGCTTCCTCTTCTATGTGATGCCCTACGTCGAGGGCGAATCGCTGCGGGACCGGCTCACCCAACAGGGTGAGCTTCCCATTCACGACGCGGTGAAGATCCTCACTGAAGTGGTGGACGCCTTGGCCTACGCCCACTCTCGCGGGGTGGTGCACCGCGATATCAAGCCGGACAACGTGATGCTCTCAGGCCGGCACGCGCTGGTGATGGACTTTGGGGTGGCCAAGGCGGTGAGCGAGGCGACGGGAGTGCAGAAGCTCACTACCGCCGGCGTAGCCCTCGGCACCCCGGCCTACATGGCGCCGGAGCAGGCGGCGGCGGAGCCGAATCTGGATCATCGGGTCGATATCTATGCCGTTGGGGCCATGGGCTATGAGCTGCTGACCGGCCGGCCGCCCTTCACGGGCCGTTCGTCGCAGGAGATCCTAGCCGCGCATGTGACCCAGGTACCGGAGCCGGTCACCGCGCGGAGGCCGGCGGTCTCCCCCGCGCTGGGCGCCGTCATCATGAAGTGCCTCGCGAAGCGTCCCGCCGACCGGTAGCAGAGCGCCAACGAATTGCTGACCCACCTGGAGCCGTTGGCTACACCGAGCGGCGGGACGACACCGACCCAGACCCAACCGGCCATAGGTCCGGTTGCGGCCAGGCCGGGTGCTTCGAGAAGGGCGATGCTCCTGGCCGGGGCCATGGTCGTTCTGGTCGCAGCCGGCGTCGTGTTCGCCCGCCGAGGCTCGTCCCCCGGGCTCTCGCTGGGCAAGCGCTCCTCAGTCACCCTGGACCCGGGGCTCGAGATGACCCCGGCGATCTCACCCGATGGGAAGATGGTCGCGTACAGCCGCCTGACCCCCACCGCCAGCGCGGTGCTGGTGCAGCAGTTGGCGGGTGGTGCCCCGGTCACGGTCGCCCAGCTGCCCGCCCTCCAGGCGGGAATGCCCGCGTGGTCTCCCGACGGCGCCCGGCTGCTCTATCTCTCGCCACGCGGCCTCGAGGTGGTTCCCGCGCTCGGCGGCCTGTCGAAGCTCATCGTTCCGCTGAGCCCGATCGCAACCAATCTTCCGGCCCGGGGCTGGGGCTCGTGGGCTCCTGACGGGCAGCGCATTACCTACGGCGTGCGCGATACCCTTTTCATCCGCGCGCTCGCCGACTCGGTACCTCGCCGGCTCGTCACCAGCGGCCAGCCCAACTCGCCGGCCTGGTCTCCGGATGGGAAGTGGATCGCGTACGTCTCGGGAAACAATCAGTACGAGCCGTTCGCCAACCTGGCGCCGAGCAGCATCTGGGTGGTCCCCGCTGGCGGGGGAACCCCCGTGCGGGTCACCGAGGACCGGCCCCTTCATGCTAGCCCGGTCTGGCTGCCCGGAAGCCGTGGCCTGCTTTTCGTTTCCAATCAGGATGGTGGTCGCGATATCTACCAGGTGCGGCTGGCCGGCTCGGGCGGGCCCGAGGGTCCGGCCGTCCGGCTGACCACCGGGCTCAATCCGCACACCATCGCGCTCTCCAGCGACGGCCTCCACCTGGTCTACTCGCTCCACGTCGAGACCTCCAATGTCTTCGCGCTGACCATCCAACCGGGTCGATCGGTTTCCCTCAAGGAGGCCCGGCCGGTCACCAGCGGTACCCAGATCATCGAAGGATTCACGGTCTCGCCCGACGGGCGATGGCTGGCGTTCGACTCCAATCGCGGCGGGAATCAGGACATCTGGCGGATGCCCCTCGACGGCAGCGCGCCCCCGGAGCAGCTCACCGCGACGCCTCAGGATGAGTTTCAGCCGGCGTACTCGGCGGATGGGATGTTTCTCGCCTTTCATCAGGTCCAGAGCGGCTCGGTTCGCCGGCTCATCGTCCTGCCGGCCTCGGGCGGGGTTGCGGAGCCGGTTCGAACCACCACCACCAACAACTTCATCGCGCGTTGGGCACCGAGCGGACGGGCGCTGGCCTACTTGGGTATCGACGTCAATCGGGCCTGCATCGTGAGCCAGGCACCCAACGCGGGTTCCTGGCAGGAGACGGCCACCATCCAGCTTCCCGAAGGCTCCGGTATCCCGGTGTTTTCTCCCGACGGGAAGTCGCTGGCTTATACCATCGGGACTGGTATCGCTGTTGCCTTGCCGGACGGCGAGTCGCCCCGCCTGACGACCGTGCCGGCAGGGTATGACGTGATCAATATCCGGTGGGCCAGCGACAGCCGCACCATCTACTTTTCCGGCCTCATGCCTGATGCGCGGTACCTTGTGTATGCCGTGTCCCCTACCGGTGGCCCGCTGCGTGAGGTAGCACACTCAGACGGACCCTCGTTTCAGACCTTCCGCTTCAGCATGGATGTTCGGGAGAACACCTTGTACCTCTCGCTGGTGGACCGGCAGAGCGACATCTGGATGGCCGA
>JBGPJS010000398.1:0-4150 GCA_041485505.1 Gemmatimonadota bacterium
CGCCTCCTCCGCATCGGACCGGGTACGGGCCGCGGAGGTGTTCTTGCGGTACTGCTCCAATGCCCGGAGTCCCCGATCCACTCCCATGACCTGGACTCCGGCGAGCGGATCCTCGGAGATGCGGTCGAACCGGCGCCCGGTGGAGATCTTCTGTTCGGCGTCGGCCATGCTGGAGAGGTTCCGCTGGATATCGGCGGTGACCCGTTGGCTTAAGTAGTTGTTGGTAATCCGCATGGTGGGTTCCGGCTCCCGAGGGTGGCAATATTTTCCGTATCGGTTACTATTGGGCAAATCTTGAGCCCAGACTGGAGATCGTGAAGACGGCCCGGTACCTCCCCATTACATAGTGAATGGACGGGGCCTGGCCGCTCCGTCAGGGGGGCAAAACCCAATTGCCGACGCCCCCCACCGGGTTTCGATCCATCAGCAAGCGAAGGGCCCGGACTTCATCAAGGCTCTTCGCGACAGGCCCCCCTGAGCAGACCTGTTGCTGGAGTTTGATCGACCGTAATGGCCACCATCCTCTGCGTTGACGACGAACCGGCGACCGGCGTCGTCCTCGAGCATCATCTCACCCGTATCGGTCACCGTCCCCTGCTCGCTTCCAGTGTCGAGGAGGCGGTCAAGATCATCGCGCGGACCCCAGTGGACCTGGTGATCGCGGACTATCGCATGCCCAAAGCGACCGGTCTCGATCTCCTCGGCATGCTGGAGAAAGAGGGCTATCGCATCCCGGTCATCATCATGACCGGGTATTCCAGCATCGAGCACGCGGTAATCTCCATCAAGAGCGGGGCCATCGACTACCTCACCAAGCCGATCCGCCCCGAGACCCTCGAAATTGCGGTCAATCAGGCCCTCGAGGTGGTTCGTCTCCGCCGGGAGAATGACCAGTTCCGCTGTGAAATCTCCAAGTTCAAGTCCGCCCGCGCGCTGGTGGGTGACAGCCCGCTGTTCCGCCGGGTGCTGGAGACCATCGCCACGGTGGCACCCACTCGCGCCACGGTGCTGCTGGAAGGGGAGTCGGGGACCGGCAAGGAGCTTTTCGCCCGCGCGGTCCACGACCAGAGTCCGCGCCACGACGCGCCGTTCATCACCATCAATTGCGCGGCGATGCCGGAAGGGCTGGTGGAAAGCGCGCTCTTCGGCCACGAGAAAGGAGCCTTCACCGGGGCCACCGCGCGGACCAACGGCGCCTTCGAGCGGGCCCACGGGGGGACTCTCCTCCTGGATGAAATCTCGGAGATGCGGCTCGACCTTCAGGCCAAGCTGCTGCGGGTCATCCAGGAGCACGAGTTCGAGCGGGTCGGCGGTCACCAGTCGATCCGGGTGGACGTCCGGCTCATCGCCACGACCAACCGCGATCTCAAGGCCGCGGTGGAGGCGGGGAAGTTTCGGAGTGATCTCTATTACCGCCTTAACGTCGTGCCGATTCACACCCCCGCGCTGCGCGACCGGCTCGACGACATACCCCTCCTCTTGCACCACTTCGCGCGCCGGGCGGCCGAGGAGATCGGCGTCAGTGTCTCGGCCGTGGACCCGAAGACCATCGAGCTGCTACTGCAGTACAGCTGGCCCGGGAACGTCAGAGAGCTGGCCAACGCCGTGGAGCGGGCAGTGATCCTCTCCCGGGGCGGGGTGCTGGAGCCGGAAGGGTTCCGAAGCTACTTGGGCGGAATGGGCCCCATTGCGCGTGCCGTGTCGGCCGAACCCGCGCCCCAGGAGGCCGCCGCGAGGCGCCCGAGCGAGATCGCGGCCTTACCGAATCTCCGGCCTTCCGAGAAGCCGTTCAGCCTGGATGAAGTCGAAAAGATGGCGATCGAAAGGGCCCTCGAGGCCACCGGCGGCAATCGTACCCGGGCCTCGAAGCTGCTGGGCATCAGCGAGCGGACGCTCCGGAATAAATTGAACACCCCCAAGGTGGCGGGGGCATGAGGGCCGTTGGCGGTCGACCCTCCTGCCAGTCGGCGCCACTCACTGGGCGGCGTGGAATCATGGGACTGAACAAAGCTGATCACCCTTGGGCTACGGCCAATGGCGAGTGGCTAGCGGCCAGTGGCTAACGACGAACGACGAACGACGAACGACGAACCGCTCTTCCCCGGAAACTTCTTCCGTGCCCGGCCGATTCCACCCTGGAATTGCCGGTTTTTTTCTTCTCTGGTTCCTGCCAACACGGCCCTGCTCTCCTCCACAAAGCGCTTGCTCGGCAAGACCTTGCGTCGGAATCACCGGCGTCTGGCATCGAGGTGCGGCGACGATCGGCACGGGGCGTGCGTTACCCGGCGCCGCACCTAGTCCTTTGCGGAGGTCGCATGTTCTCATCACTGTTTGGCGCCAGGACGACGATCGGAACCCTGCGCACCGGACTCGACGAATCGAGTCAGGCCCACCGTGCCATTGCGGGGAAAGTGGCCAACGCGCTGGATTCGAGCGCCAACGGCGACTTCGAGTCTCATCTCCTGGCCCAGAGCGCGCCCCGCCCACCGGTGGACCTGGAGGAGGAGATGGTACGACTCGCCAGCACCCAGCTCCGTTACGACGCAAGCGCCAAGCTGCTCCAGAAGGCGTACGCTAACCTGCGGGTCGCGGTCAGTGACCGTGGCTGAAATCTTCGGAGTAGGTCCCAGACCCCGGCCGGTCAGGCAGCTCCTGCGGCCGCTCGGGATCAGCGCCAGCGGTATGTCGGTGCAGCAGAAGAGTCTGGAAGTCATCGCCTCCAACATCGCCAACGCCGAAACGACACGGACCGCCGACGGTACCCCGTACCAGCGGAAGGTGGTCGTTATGGAGCGGGATCCCAACTCCGGCGTCCGGGTGGCGCGCGTGGTGGAAGACACCCGCGAGGGCCAGCTCCAGTATCTGCCGGGCCATCCCGACGCCGACGCCAATGGCTACGTCCGGATGCCGAACGTGGACATCAGCACCGAAATAGTGGACCTGATGATCGCCCGCCGGGTTCACGAAGCCAATGCGACGGTGTTCCAGTCCGCCAAGGCCATGTTGCGCCAAGCTCTCGATATCTGACGGAGATTCAGGATGAACGTCAAGGGCCCTGCTCAGTCCCCGATGCCCGCAGTCAGCCATCGGCCGTCCGCCGCACCGGCCCGCCCTGGCGTCGCCGCCGCCGATAGCTCGCTCCAGAGCGTGTTGACCGACGAGGAGCGGAACTTCTTCGACCAGATGGCGGCCCTGGGGCCCCTGACGTACGGACCGCGCCGCGCCGCCCACGCCGGCGCCGGTGGCCCTCGGGGCGCCCGTCTTGACGTGAGGGGGTAGCGATGACACCGCCGATCCGACCCGATGGCGGTCCTTTTCTCAGCCCGCTCGAGCGCGGGCTGGGCCAGTCGCTGGACGAGGTCCCCGAAGGGCCCTCCTTCAGCGACGCACTCAAGAACGCCGTCAACGATGTCCAGGGGCTGCAGGAGAACTCCGAGCAGTTGATCAGCGCGTTCGTGCGCGGGGAGCCGGTCGAGCTGCACCAGGTCATGGCGGCAAGCGAGGAAGCCGCGATCTCGCTCCAGTTCCTGGTCGAGATGCGGAACAAGTTGACCGACGCCTACCGCGCGGTCATGAACATGCAGACCTGAGCGGCGGCCGCGGTCCATGAGCAATCCTTTCTCTCCCACGGTGATCGACCACGTCCGCCGCCTGGACGGTACCCGCCGCTTTCTGATGCTGGGCGGCCTGGCCCTGGCCATCGCGGTGATCTGGGGGCTTTCGACCTGGGCGGGCACTCCCCGCTGGGTGACCCTCTATTCCGGCCTGGAATACAAGTCCGCCGGCGAACTGACCGCGGCGCTGGACAAGGCGGGGATCCGCAACCGCCCCGAGAACGGGGGCTCCGAGGTACAGGTCGACGTCGACGACCTGGCCAAGGCCCGGGTCCTGCTTGCCATGAACAACCTGCCTTCCTCCGGCACCGGGTACCGCGAACTGCTCGACAACCCGTCCGCCGGACTCCAGCCCGACCCGATCATCCGCATGAACATCCAGCGCGCCCTGGAGGGCGAGCTGGCCAGGACCATCGGCTCCCTCCGTGGCATCGAACACGCCCAGGTGCACCTCACGCTGCCGGAATCGAGTCCGCTCCACAAGCTCGAGCGCCCCGCCGAGGCTGCGGTGGTGCTGACGCTGCGCCAGGGGTACG
>JBGPJS010000399.1:0-4145 GCA_041485505.1 Gemmatimonadota bacterium
CAGGCGGCGGCGCAACTGCACCGCGAAAGGGCGGTCCACCAGATCGCTGCGGACCAGCGGTCTGACCACCACGGCGGCCATCCGTTCGAGCAATCCGCGGACCCCTCGCGACCGGCGCAGCCGGGCATGAGCGACCATCCCCCCAAAGAGCAGCCCCAGGAGATGCCGATTCGCGGTCATCGCGCGGCGAATGAGGCCGGCCGGCTTCTCCAACACGGCCGTTTCAAAGGCGGGCGCGACTCGGGCCTCAGGCGCCGGGGCCATGGCCGGAGGTTGTTTCACGGTCATGGCGGACTCCGCCCCTGCCGGCGGGGCCTTGATGGTGGAGCGGGTGGGGCGCCTCCGCGCCTTAGCGCTTCCGGCCGTGTTTCTCATGAGCCGACACCCACTCGAGGGAGGAGATCGCCGAGGCGAGAGAGATCTCACCTGCCAGGACCACTCCGGCCACGATCTCCGCCAACTTGTTGACCTTTCCCGCACCCCCACACCCCAGCACCTCGAGACACTCCCGCTGGGTGGCGAGACCAGTGCCTCCACCATGGGTCGCGACGATCAGGGATGGAATTGTGATGGAGAGGTAGAGGTCGCCGGCGGAGGTGAGTTCCGAGTAGATGATCGCCGCCGATCCTTCCGCCACGTTGGCCACCCCGGAGTGGTACTGCAGCGTCTCCGGCGCCACCCGCAAATGCTCCTTCATGACCGCCCGCGAGATCACCGCTTCCGCCGTCACCCGCTTGCCGCGGGTCCGCATCACGTTCACATGGGAGGCTTTCTTGTCGGTCGCGAAGTTGGATTCGAGATAGAACTTCCGGATCGTGTCGTTGTGCTCCAGGATCCAGCTGCAGGCGATGAATGTTGCCCGTCCCACCATGTTCTGGCCCGCGGCGTCGCCGGTGCTGAAGTTGAATCGCAGAAAGGCGAACTTGTTGGCCAGGTATATCTCGATATGAAGGAGCTTCGCGACGTGCGAACTCGCCTCGGCCTGGGCCCGGATCTCGGTCAGGTGCCCCTCGACCCATCTCTGGAACTCGCGGGCATCACGGGCCGAATCGAAGACGAACACCGGCGCCCGCTGCATGCAATCCGCCGAGACCGTACAGGTGACCCCGCCCGAGAGGTTGAGCACCTTCATCCCGCGGCTGTAGGACGCAACCAGGGTCCCCTCGGTGGTCGCGAGAGGAATGAGAAACTCTCCGTGGGCATGCTCACCGTTGATCCGGAGCGGGCCGGCGAAACCGACCGGGACCTGAGCGACGCCGGTGAAGTTCTCGATGTTCCCGCGAGCAATGGCCGGATCGAAGGAGAAGCTGCTGAGATGATGCAGCGTGGTACCGGTGGCCTTCTCCACAAACCGGCGCCGACGGGTGATGATCTCCTGGCTGTAGTTTTTGTGGTCATCCTTCTCGTAGGGCAGCCCGGAGCAGGGCTCGGTCTTCGGCGCGATCGCGTCGCGGGCCCGGATGTCGAGCGCTCCAAAGGGCGACGCCTCGAGGAGGAGCTCGATGTCGTGGTCTCCCCCGTCGAGACACCCACACCGGGCCCGGATGCTGGCGCGCTGCTGGAGCGGGAAGGGCGCCGGATGCTCGGGAGTGACTTCGTCAGGCCGGAGCACTCGCCCCTCCAGCTCGATCAGCAGATTGGCGAGCGGGACGTCTGCGCCGTCCACCCGGACCCCACGGATGCCGGTGAGGGTCGCGTCCCTGAGCCGGTTCTCGACGCCGAATCGGAACCCATCCTCTTCATTCTCGAGAGAACCGGAGGTGTACAACCGGCGGAGCAGGAGTGACGGGATCTTCATAGGGGCGCTCCCTTCGGTCCAAGCCTAAGGGGGAGATGATGAAGAGAGCCCCTATGGAGCATGAAGAAGCCTACGATCGGGCGCCTCTGTCGCGGCGGGCAACCCGCCGTCATTATGAGTCGGAATTCTATGGATGGCCGCTACCTCCTCCGCGATCTGCCCTCAGGGCTCCAGCCGCTCATCGATCTTGCGCTCGATGTGCGCTGGACCTGGAGCCACGGTGGAGACGCGCTGTGGTACGCCCTGGATTCGGAGAACTGGGATCGGTGCCGGAATCCCTGGGCGGTGCTCCAGGACGTGCCGCTGGCCCGGCTCGAGGCGGTGGCCGCGGACCCGGCGTTCAGGCGGGAACTGGAACGTCTCGACCGGGCCCGGCGCGCCTATGCCGAGGAGCGGACCTGGTACGACGAGCCTCAACCCGGGTCCCCGCCATGCCGGGTGGCGTACTTCAGCTTGGAATTCGGGCTGAGCGAGGCGCTGCCGTTCTACGCCGGCGGGCTTGGCGTCCTGGCCGGGGATTGCCTCAAGACCGCCAGCGACCTCGGCCTGCCGGTGGTAGGGGTTGGCCTGATGTATCAGGAGGGCTACTTCCGCCAGGTGGTCGACGCGGAGGGCCGACAGCGCGAGGCCTACCCATCCAATGACCCGATCACACTCCTGATCCAGCCGGTCCGCGCCCGATCCGGCGCCTGGCTCCATGTGCCCTTGGATCTTCCCGGGCGGCGGGTCCTCCTCCGGGTCTGGCGAGTCGAGGTCGGGAGGGTGCCGCTCTATCTGCTGGACAGTAACGACCCCTTGAACAGCCCCATCGATCGCGGGATCACGGCAAAACTCTACAGCAGCGATCGCGAGACTCGGCTCATGCAGGAAATCGTGCTCGGCATCGGCGGGTGGCGGGCCCTGGAGGCGGTGGGCGCGGAAGTCGAGATCTGTCACCTCAATGAGGGCCATGCCTCCTTCGCGGTACTGGAGCGGGCCCGCTGCTTCAAGGATCGCCATCAAACCTCGTTCCTGGAGGCGTGGTGGGCCACTCGGGCCGGCAATATCTTTACAACTCACACCTCTGTCGGGGTGGCCTTCGATAGCTACTCCCCCGACATCATTGCTCGCCACGCCCCCATGCTGCGTACCTACGCGGCCCGCCTGGGCATCTCTCTGGAAGACCTGCTGGGTCTGGGCCGGAAGAATCCCAAGGATCCCAACGAGCCGTTCAACATGGCGTATCTCGCCATGCGCGGCTCGATCTCCGCCAACGGCGTGAGCCGGCTGCATGGTGAAGTCAGCCGCCGACTCTTCCAGCCGCTCTACCCTCGTCGGCCCGAGGCCGAGGTACCGGTCGGTCATGTCACCAACGGTGTCCACGTGCCCTCCT
The DNA here is from genome assembly GCA_041485505.1 of Gemmatimonadota bacterium. Lineage (GTDB taxonomy): Bacteria > Gemmatimonadota > Gemmatimonadetes > Gemmatimonadales > GWC2-71-9 > JBDUEA01. The sequence continues at coordinate 3,171 of JBGPJS010000399.1, forward strand.
GGGACTCCCCCTGGGCCGACCGGTTGTGGGAAGACGCCTGCGGCAAGGGGCGGTGGCTGCGGAGCCTCGAGTCGCTGGGCGAAGCGGTCCGGTCGGTTTCGGACGAAGCACTCTGGGCGTTTCGGAGCCAGGAACGCCGCGACCTCGTGGGGTACGCCCGGAAGCGACTGGCGCGTCAGCTCGGACAGCGAGGTGTCTCCGAAGAAGGGATCAACCACGCCGCCAGCGTGCTCGATCCCAACCTCCTCACCCTCGGATTTGCCAAGCGATTCACCTGGTACAAGCGGCCAGACCTTCTGCTCGCCGATCCAGAGCGTTTGACCGCCCTGTTGACCAACTCGGAGCGTCCCGTCCAGTTGGTAGTCGCCGGCAAGGCTCATCCCGACGACGGGTGGGGCAGGCTCGCCGTGGAGCGCTGGGTCGCGTTCGCCGGGCGGCCCGCGATGAGAGACCGAGTGGTATTTCTGGAGGACTATGATCTGGACCTGGCTCAGCAGCTGGTGCAGGGGGTCGATCTTTGGCTCAACACGCCGACCCGGCCCTGGGAGGCCTGCGGGACGAGCGGGATGAAGGTGCTCGTCAATGGCGGACTCAACCTGTCGACGCTGGACGGCTGGTGGGCGGAGGCATTCGTGCCCGAGGCGGGATGGGCGCTGGTGGACGGTCCGCAGGGGGGGGCCGAGCGACTCTACGAGATACTCGAGCAGGAGGCGATCCCGGAATTCTACACGAGGGACGCGAAGGGCATCCCCCGGGCCTGGGTGGCCCGCATCCGGGCCAGCCTTTCCCTCCTGACGCCACAGTTCAGCAGCAACCGGATGATGCGAGAATACGTCGAAGCATTCTATCTGCCGGCTGCGGGCCTCCTCGCCCGTCGCCAGCGGGACGAAGCCGCGCTAGCCAAGGCGCTCAATCAATGGCACCAGGCTCTGGAGCTGAGCTGGGGGAGCCTCCATTTCGGCCGCCTCGACATCG
>JBGPJS010000400.1:0-4136 GCA_041485505.1 Gemmatimonadota bacterium
CGGGCGGGCCAGCCGGGCGACCCTTGGGGCCTCCCCCTCGACCCGCCGCAGCTGGACCGAGACCATTCGGCCGGCCACGGCGACCCGGAGCACCTGGGCCAGCGCCGGGCCCTCGAGAACACTCCCTTCGATGCGGAGCCGCTGCAACGCGGGTGCCAGATCCGGAACCGGCTCCGCAGCGAGACCAGTATCCCCCACGATCAGCGCACGCGCCTCGGCGACGGTCGCTAGTTCGTCGCGGATCCAGTAGATGTCGTCGCTGGGGCGGCGGACCTGGACCCGGGCCGCGCCGAGCGGGCCAGCGGCGTGGGCCGCGACCAGCGCAAGGACGGCCGCGAATTCGAGGTCCTGCAGCGCCTCGGCGGACTGCCCCCCCGGCAAAGCGAACGGGGTGCCGGCGTCCCACGACGCCAGCACCCCGGAAGGGGACGACCGCTCGTCCAGGTCCTTCATCCCGCCTGCAACTCCTCGCGCGCGATCGCGCTGATCTGCTTGCCCTCCGCGCGTCCCTTGAACTGCGGCATGACCTGCGCCATCACCTTGCCGATGTCTTTCGCTCCCGCGTCGATGGCGGCCCGGACCGCCGCGCGGATCTCGGCCGGATTCACCGCCGGGGGAAGGAATTCCTCCAACAAGAGAATCTCGGCGGCCTCTTTGTCCGCCAGATCCATCCGGTTGGCGGCACTGAACTGATCCACCGATTCGCGGCGGGTTTTCACGCCCTTCCGGATGACATCAAGGACGTCTTCATCGGTCACCGATCGCTTCAATTCGATCTCCCGGTTCTTCACGCCTGCGAGGATGGTGCCGAGGAGAAGCGTCACTTCCTTCTGCTGGGCCTTGCGCGCCGTATTCATCCGCTGTTGCAGGACCGCGGCCAGGTCAGACACGGGGCGGTCTCGGACCGGGGCGACGGATCTTCCGCTGCGCGGCAGCCTGCTTGCGCTTCCGCTTCTCGCTGGGCTTCTCGAAGTGCCGGTGCTTGCGCAGGTCGGAGAGGATCCCGGCCTTCTCGCATTTCTTCTTGAAGCGCTTGAGCGCGCGTTCGAAGCTCTCGTCATCATGAATGATGACTTCGGGCATGCTGAGGATCACCCCTCTCGATCCGCGGATGCGGCGTAAGTGTTGAAGGGCATGAAGTTAGAAGAAAAAGAAGAGGAAAACAAGGCAGATGGGCAGATGGGCAGAGCGAGCAATGTCGCGGGGTAGCCCATTCGTCATGATCCCTGAGGACGCGGTTGCTGCCCACTCCACCCATCTGCCATCCGACCATCTCACTGATCATCCCCTGGCACGCAGCCAACTCTCGACCGACGCGGGGAGCAGCAGGTTATCCGAAATCCCCGCAATCTCTTCGGCGTCCTTCCAGGCAGCCTCGAGGAAGCGCAGCTCACCTTCCATCGCACGTCGCTCGGTCTCTTCGTGCACCGCCATCTCGAGGGCAAGCTTGTCGGGGACAGTGACGGACTGGAGACCTCCGTGTTCCTTCTGGTATTTCCTGCCACGGAGGGCGCTATAGCGATGGGCCGTATCGACGAGAAACCGCTGGGGCCCTCCGGAGCGGTCGATCCGATCGACGGCCTCCCGCACCTGAGGTGGCGCTGCTCCCGCCCGGTTGACCCCAGCCAGGAGAACCGAGGTGGCCCGGAGCGCGTGCTTACCACTCAGCTCAGTGGTCCCGTCAGCGTGAACGATCCGCACCATCCAGCCCTCCTCGGAATCGCTGGGGAGTATGTGGGTGGCCGAGAGATGCTTGGCACGGACCGCAACAATCTTGCCGCTTTCATCCGGAACCCGGGCAATGAGCCGTTGATTTCGATAGAAATGACGCAGACCTCTCCCGCCCTGATAGAAGACCTGAAAGGCTCCTGCCGTGAAGAGGCCCGCGGCCATTCCGCCGGCGATCAGTGCCGCACCCCCCACCACGGCACTGCCCACCACGATCAGATGCCTTCGCCGCCTCCTCCCGAACTGATCGCCGAAGCGCCAAGCCGCGAATTCGGGGCGCTGCGGTTCCCCGATCCGCACCAGTTCGAGCCCTTCGCGGAGCCGGGCCAGCCCGATGTTGTCGGTAGAGACCCGGAGCCGGGTGTCGTGGAATTGCCGCTCGCACTCTTCAATAGCCTCCCACCGCTCCTCGAGTGGGGTGAGGTTCCAGCGCTCGCAATGGCGGCAGACCACCCACAGTCTCCCCTTGGCGGCGTCGAACGCCAGCCGCCGGCCGAGGGGAAATCGCTGGATGACCTCGTTGGCGCCGAGATTGGAGTTGCAGAAGAGACAGGTGGAGTACATCGCGCGTGGGGGATTCGCTTCCGAGGTGGCAGGGTGCAGGGGCCACCGGCAACCCACCCTACCCTGTTGTCATCCGCTACCTGCTACCTGCTACCTGCTACCTATTCCAACGTAAACCACTGCACCTCGACCCGTCGGTTCTGGTCGGCGTTGCTGCCGACCGGCTCCTCCCAGCCCCGTCCCACGATATCGATGCGTTTGGTGTCCGCGGCATATTTCTGGACCAGGAGCCGCTTGATTTCGCTGGCCCGATTGCGGCTCAGCTCCAGGGCCTTGAGCGCCATCTGCCGGACAAAGGTCTCCCCACCCTTCTTGCGGAAGTCCTCGACCAGCGAATTGTCGACATGCCCCCTGAGGAGTACGGTGGAACCCGGGCTGACCTGGAGCAGCTGCTTGATGGCCTCGAGGTTCTTCAGGTTGCCGGGGTTGTTGAGATCCAGATCGGCGGAGTTGGGTTCGAAGAGAAATCGGATATCCTTGCTGAGGAGCGGATTGGTTTCGACGGTGCCGGCGGCACCGGTCCGGATGGGCGCGATCGCGATCTGTTGATCCTTGAACTCACCCGATTTCTCGATGCCCTTGAGGGCGGTGAGATTCAGGAAGTGCTCGGCATCCACCGGATCCTTGACCAGGTCGCTGCCGTAGGCGATGACCGCCGACTGGTAGATCCCGCCGAAGCTCCCCGCGGCGTCGATGGCTCCGGAGAAGAACGCCAGATTCTCCGGCAGGTTGGCGAGGTGGACCTTCGCCAACTCCGTCCTGGTCTTCTCCCGGTCCCACTTGAAGGCGTGGCCCACCAGATCGAGCTGATCATCGGGGTGCTCCCGGACCAGGCGGTTGCCGGCCAGCAGCCCGTGCACCAGTCCCGCCACCACCTCCGGATGCTGCTCGGCGAAGCCCTGGTTGATCACCAGGATATCGCCGATGATGAGCAGATTGCGGTTGGACACCAGAACCCGCGCCTGGCCGGCACTCTGCGCCACCACCTCGGAGGTCTTGGGCTCCCAGGTGACGCACCCAGCCAGCCGGCTCTTGCCGGACTGCAGATCGGTAAGGAAAAGGTCCCCCGCGGCAAAACCGTCCTCGGTATAGACCAGGTTGAGGTTGTTGGGATCGGGCGTCGCGTCGAGGCTGCCCAGCGTACTGATCGGGAGCCCGGCCTCCTGGGCCAGATAGCGGATGAAGAAGTCGGTCTCGGTGAACTGGGCCGCGACAATGACCTTACCCTTGAGGGCGTTGACCCGCTTGATGTCACCGCGGACCACCAGGGCGTCGGCCCCCCGGGAGAAGCCGATCTGCGCCGGGACCACGACATGAAACTGGCGTCCGTAGACGGCGAGGACATCCACCGTGGTGACCGAGGCGGCCAACTTCCCGCTGTTGAGCGCGGACCAGCTCTCCTCCTCGCTGATGCTGAGCCGGACCTTGAAGCCGCCGTTCTTGTAGAAGAGGGAGTTGGTACTGGGTTCCAGGCCTCCGTTGGCGGCGATCAGCCCCGCGTAGCCGGCATACTCGCTGATCTCGAGCGCCACCGTGCTGTCCTTGAACTCGTAGGCCGCCGGGGGCGCCAGTTGCGGCACCTCCACCTGTACCGCGGCGACTTCGGCGGCGGGTGGGGCCTGGTTCCCGCGGAGGAGGCCGAGGTCCAGTTTCTTGTTCCCAACCATCCGGTAGCCCAGATAGACCAGGCCACCGATCAAGAGCAGGGAAACGAATTTGCCGAGAAAGGTGAAGCGGGCGGGTTGGTCGGGCATGGTGAATGAGTCGTAGGTGGTAGGTGGTAGGTCGCAGGTGGCAGGAATCAGGCATCAGGCATCAGGCAGCTGGTAGCTGGTAGCTGGTAA
>JBGPJS010000401.1:0-4132 GCA_041485505.1 Gemmatimonadota bacterium
AACGGTCGGAATCCGGGCCGGGACGCCCCGGAAGACCGTTTCCGCATCGGGATGCTCCGTACTGGCGGCAATCTCACGGAATATCTCGAGGCGCTGATGCGTGAGCTTCACGCCCGCCTTCCTGCAGGCGGCCTTGAACTGCTCGAGCCGCCGCCCAACCTCGACACCGCCGGTTTTCATGGCAAGCTCCTATCTGCGGTTCATTACGAATTAGGAATATAATGACATCCTTGGGTCCTGTCAAGCGGCGATCCACGAGGATGCCGGGAGGCTTGTCGAGACAAGGGCGGCAGGGGGATGCATCCGCCCAAGCGAGAAAAACCTCCAGCGGGCGGAATCCGCTGAAGGCTTTTTGAAATCATGGCTCCCCAAATGTGCCGGTCTACTAACCGCCAGGTGGACCCCGAGGTTTGGTTCCGGATTGTCCATCTCGCCCAGGATGGCCTCAACTGCGCCCTTGTGGCGGCCTACCGCGAACAAACGGTCGAGATCGCCCTCGGGCCTAAGGGGGCCTTCGAAAACGGCAACGTCGGCGCCTTGACGCGCCGGGTGGCGGCGGACAAGGTGGTAAGGGCCGCCCCGCCAAGCAGAGGCAACCCCAAACCGCCCCGAGAACCCAGGACGCCCCAAGGGGTTGAACTCCTCCGAAAGGGAATCGGGGCAGGCTCCCAAGGCCCTCCTTGAGAATAGGTGAGCATGTGCTATACAACATATTCAGAATGCATTTTGAGAGCAGAGCCGAAGTGATCGAGCGTCTGGAACGCTACCTGAAAGCGCTGGAGGCGGTAGCCCAGACCGCCCGCGAGTGTCTCGCCGAGCTGCGAGGATCGGCTTGAGCAGTAGAATGCGAAGACCCTCCTTCAAGTTGCGTTGGCGTCATGACGGCCACGAATCGTCAGCGAAAAGCGGCTCGGGCTGGCGGAGACGGGTCCGCGAGGTGTGGCAGGCCTTCGGCAACACCCCACGGGCCTTCCGCCTGGTCTGGGATTGCAGCCGGCCGGCCACACTGGCCATGGCCGGGCTGACCCTGTTGGCCGCGGCCCTGCCCGCCGCCCAGGCCTGGGTCGCCAAGCTCATCGTGGACGGGGTGGTCTTGTCGATCGGCCAGGGGTTACCGCCGGTCCAGGGACTGGCTTACGTGGCCCCCTACCTGGGGATGGAGTTTGGCCTCATCTTCACTGGCGCGGTGATTGGGCAACTGCGCTCCCTGGCCGAGCACCTGCTCCACTCCCAACTCACCAATCACGTCAACACCCTCATCATCCGCAAGTCGCTGGCCCTGGATCTGCGCTTCTTTGAGGATGCCGCCTTTTACGACAAGCAGCAGAACGCCCGCCGTGAAGCCGACGTGCGGGCGCTGCGTGTCGTCAACGACGGTTTCTTTCTGGTGCAGGACACGATCACACTCCTTACCCTGGCCGCGCTGCTGCTACGCTTCAGCCCCTGGCTGGCGCTGATCCTCTTCGGCGCAGCTATGCCGACATTTGTTGCGCAGTCTCGCTACGCGCGCCTCACCTTCCGGGTCATCACCCGACGCGCTCCCGAGGCCCGGCGACTCAGTTACCTGGAAGAACTGCTGACCTCTCACGAGAGCGTCAAAGAGGTGAAGCTGTTCAACCTGGGAGAAACCCTGCTGGGCCGCTATCACGCCCTCTTCTGGAAGTTCTACCACGAGGATCGGTCCATCGCCGTGCGGCGCACCCTGGCCAGCCTGTATTGGGGGCTCCTTTCCACGTTGAGTTACTACGCCAGCTACGCCTGGATCATCTGGCGGACGGTGGCCAGGGCCATCACCTTAGGCGATATGACCATGTACATTGCCGTGTTCCGCCAGTCCCAGACCACCTTTCGCTCGCTGTTCGACAGGCTGGGCAATCTCTACGAGAACAATCTCTTTCTGGAAAACCTCTTCGGCTACCTGGCTCTGGAACCGGCCATGCCGGTCTCGGCCAATGGTCGGCGGGCCCCGTCGCCCATCCGGGAGGGCATCGAGTTCCGGGATGTCTCCTTTCGCTACCCCGGCAGCGAGACCTGGGTCCTGCGGGACGTGAACCTGCACATCCGGCCCGGTGAGCGGATCGCGCTGGTGGGTCCCAACGGTGCCGGCAAGACCACGCTGGTCAAGCTCCTCACCCGCCTTTACGATCCGACCGAGGGGCAGATCCTGCTGGATGGGGTGGACCTGCGCGAGTACGATCTGACCAGCCTGCGGCAGCGCATCGGCGTGATCTTTCAGGACTTCGTCCAGTACCACTTGACAGCCCGGGAGAATATCGGCTTCGGCCAGGTGGAGGCGCTGGAGGACAGGGCACAGGTGGTGGCGGCGGCGCAGAAAGGGGGCGCCCATCCGATCATCGAGAGACTGCCTGAGGGCTACGAGGCATGGCTGGGGCGCCGCTGGGAGAAAGGGCACGAGCTCTCCGGCGGCGAGTGGCAGAAAGTGGCCCTTAGCCGGGCTTTCATGCGCGACGCCGAGGTGCTGGCGTTGGATGAGCCCACTGCCAGCCTGGACGCCGAGGCAGAGTATCAGGTCTTCCAGCGCTTTGGGGAACTGACGGCGGGCAAGATCGCCGTGCTGATCTCCCACCGCTTTTCCACCGTGCGGATGGCCACCCGCATCGTGGTGATCGAAGGGGGTCGCATCACTGAGGTGGGCAGCCACGAAGAGCTGCTGGCCCGGAGCGGCACCTACGCCCGGTTATTCAGCCTGCAGGCAGAGGGATATCGTTAATGGCTGACCCGACCGCGACGAGCGAAAAAAGGAATTTACTATCTGTCTTATCCATAGTCGTCAAACCATCGAGATCTGGAATATGTCACCGAATGCCCGACGATTCGAAGACGGTAAAATCTGGCTCCCTGGGCAGGACTCGAACCTGCAACCTAGTGGTTAACAGCCACCCGCTCTGCCGGTTGAGCTACCAGGGAACGCGATACGGCAGACCAGAAAATATAGTCCCGGCACTCCCGCCCGTCAAGCGGAACTGTTGGAAGCGTGCGCATCCTCCGGAGAGACTCCATTTGCGTGCAGGCGGATCTCCTCCGACTTGGGCTGCGTGGGAAGGTTCCGCCGGATCCATTCGTCGAACCCGCCGTGGAGCACTCCCACCCGGTCGTACCCACGTTTGATGAGGATCCGCGCCAGACTGGCGCTGGTGGCCTCGCCCGGTCAGGTGCAGTAGAACACCAGGTCGCGGTCCCGCGGAAGGTGCATGGCATGCCGGTGGAACGACGCGGGCCGCAACCGCGCCGCCCCGGCGATCATCCGGTCCGAGGCGTCGAAATCGTCGTCGCGGCGCAGGTCGATGACGAGGACATCCTCCCCTTCACGCATCCGCCGGTGCACCTCGTCCGGGTCGACCCGGTTGCCGCCGTACCGCTTCACCAGCCAGAACCGGTACCCGGCTCTCCAGACGATCGTTACGGCGAGACCGGCCAGGAGGAGTTGCCCCATCATCCCCTGCATGCCGCGCGCCGTCTCGGCGATCCGCTCCCCGAAGGCGAATCCCAAGGCGACGGCCGCACCGGCCCACAAGAGAGCTCCGGCCAGGTCCAGCAGCAGAAAAACGGATGCCGGGACCGCAGAGACCCCCGCCAGCGGCGGCATGATCGTGTTCACGCCCGGGAGGAACTTCGCGAAGAGGATCGTCGCTGCCATCCGGCGGTGAAAGCCGTCGACGGCGCGCTCCAGGCAGGCGTCGGGGTTGAACGATACCCGGCAGAGGTGCATAAGCACCCCTTTCCCCTTCCATCGGCCGACCAGATACCAGATCGTATCCGCAAGGAGCGCCCCCGCGACCGCTGCGACGAGGACCATCAGGAGCGTGGCGTGCCGGGTGGAGGCGTACGCCCCGGCGAGCATCAGCACCGGGAACGCCGGGATCGGAAGCCCGACGTTCTCCAGGAAGGTGAAGAGAAAGACCGCCGCGAGGCCGTACCGGGCGACAAGGACCGCGAAGCCGTCCATCGCTTACCTCCCTTCCGCCTTTTCCCCCCGCAGCACCGAGCAGGTGGAGACGGCCCGGGCGACGAGCTTCCCGTTTTCCGTGGTGACATCGCACTCCACCAGCCCCACCGTGCGGCCGCGGTGGACGACCTTCGCGCTGGCGAACAGTTTCTCCTCGAAGACGGG
>JBGPJS010000402.1:0-4100 GCA_041485505.1 Gemmatimonadota bacterium
CAAGCTTGAGGTTCCCCTCTCCCCTGGAGTGAATCTTCCACTCTCAGTCACTTATGCGAATCGGACTGATCTGATCGATGAGTCCGAGGTGAGAGGCAACTTTGGCGTGACGGTGGATTTTGACAAACTGTACGCGCTGTCGCACCGGCTGATCGGTCAGCCTTGAATAAAGGATGGCGCTGAGAGATAGGCCGCCATTTAGGGAGCACTTGCAATCGTCAACGCTGGCCGTTGAGGAAGCGTCCGGTGACCGAAGTCATTGTCGGCGGCCATGCGGCTCGTGGTCAGTTGCGACGCTTCCAAGCAACGGTTCGTCGTCATGAATCTCTGAAGCCCGAAGGCTGGGGGAAGGGATCTTTGACGATGCCCTAGCTAACGTCTCAGGCGCCAACCCAGCGACGGACTGGTTGACGGTGGGTCAGAATCACTCACACCGCCGGGTTCTGATTAAGGTCGGCGCCGGATAGTTCGCTTCCGCGGCAGGCTAGTACCTCCCCAAATACCTCCACCTCCCACCGCGGCGCCTGCAGCTGGAACCGCAGCACCTCCTCCCGTTTCGCCTCCAGAAACCGTTCGGTGAGGTGCTCCCCCAACGCCTCTTGAAAATGTTCCGGTTGACCGGCTCCCGGCACTCCAGCTTCTGCTCCACCCCGTCCAGCCCCGCCGCCAGTTGCACACAGATCGACAGATACGAATTGGCCGCGGGGTCCGGCATCCGGAGCTCGCAGCGGGTGCCGATGCCGCGGCGTTCAGGAATCCGCACCAGCGGTGATCGGTTCCGCACACTCCACACCACATTCACCAGCGCCTCGTACGCCTTATTTCGTTCCATCCCGCTGCGAATCAAATCACTACCACTTCTGCCTCAGTCCTTTGCAACCTGGCTAAGTCAAAGCTCCGCTTCGTCATCCATTTCTTGAATTCGCATCGACTCAGCGGCACAGCGTTCGCCTTCCCCCCTTCCGAGAACAACACCCGACCGGACGCGCGACCCTCGCGCTGACCCGAGCTCGGGATCCGCACCCTCGGAGGGGTCATGACTCCTTTGCAACGCGCTGCCATTCGCCTAGTGCTCCCACTCCTGGCCGCGGGGATCGCGGCGGCACAGGAGGCTCCGCCCAGGCAGCCTCTCCTCGAAGTCGGCATCTGGGGTGGGTACAGCACGTTTGCCGCCGATGCGGCGGGCGGCAGGACCGCCCAAGCCGGTCTCCGCTCTCTGGAAGTAGCGGTCTGGCCCAGCGGCCGGCTCCGGCTCTTCGGCCGGTACGAGAACAGTCTCACCCTCGACAATCTCACCGTTGTCCGCGCCAATCGGAGCGTACCGACCTGGCAGGGAGGCACCCTGTTCAACTGGGGAGGACGCTTAACAACGGTGATTGAGGTCGGCCGCCGCACCCTCCCCGGCAGCATCGGCCAGACCCAGCTCGGCGCGGAGCAGGTGCTCTACCTGCCGGGCGGCACGGCGCTCAAGGCCGGGGGCTGGATCGGTCCCCGCCAGGATCATCGCACCGAGTGGCTGGGCCACGCGGGCGTGAGCGTTGCGGTCGGCACCCGCTGGCGCGTGGAACCGACCGCGTTCTATGCCGAGACCGGGATCCCGGGCGAACACTCTTGGCGGGCCCTGCTGAACAGTGAACTCCGACTGCCTTCGGACTTCCGTCTCGGCCTCGGAGTGGCGGCCGGGCACAACCACAGCTTCGACGGCTCCCTGACGGGCGCGGTGTGGGACTCCTATGTCCGCGCGTCGATTCCAGTCTCCGGCCTCAACCGGCTGCACCTGCTGGTCCGTCACCAGCGGGCCGCCGGTGCCAGCACCCTCACCACCATCGCCATCGGCGCCACATTGGGAGTACCCAGGCCATGACCCCGCGAGCCACCTCCGCCGGGGCACGGCCTCAGTTGTACCTCGCCATCTTCACCGCCTGGGTGATCAGCCTCTTCTGGTTTCACCCTCGCCTCATGAGCCTGCTCAGCCTGGCGCACGGCCCGGTCGCGGGAGGCGCGCTCGTCTTCTTCATCGTCTTCACCGAAATCGCCTGGTTGTACGGGTTCTACAATGTCGGCGTGATCGTCTTCGCGGCCTCGTATCGCCGGGACCAGCGGCGGAAGGGGGCGCTGCTTCCCTGCCACCTCCCCGATCCGGCTCCTCCGGTGGCGGTGCTCTATCTCACCTGCAACGATTTCGTCGAGGAGAGTGCCAGCTCCTGCCTGGCCCAGAACTACCCGGCGTACACCCTGTATCTGCTCGATGACAGCAGCGACCCCGAGCAGCGGACCCGGGTCGATGCATTCGCGGCTCGTCACCCCGGCCGAGTGCAGGTGGTCCGCCGCCAGGACCGGCGCGGCTTCAAGGCAGGCAATATCAATCACGGCCTCGCCACCGCGGCGCTCCGGGAGCCGCTCTTCGCGCTGGTCGACGCCGACGAGGTGCTGCCGCCAAATTTCCTCCGTCGGGTCGTCCCCAGGCTGCTCGCCGAGGCGCGCTGCGGATTCGTCCAGGCCAATCACCGCTCCAATCCCAATCATCGGGGAGCGCTCGCGGACGCGGTCGGCGTGGGCATCGACATTCATTGGCGCTGGTATCACCCGCTCCGCAACCGCTACGGGTTCGTCATGCTCCTGGGACATGGTGCCGTCATCCGGCGGGAGGTGTGGGAGGAGATCGGGGGCTTTCCCGAGATCGTTTCCGAAGACCTGGCCTTCTCGCTCCGGGCCCGCCAGCAGGGCTGGCACGGCGTCTTTGCCGAGGATGTCATCTGCTACGAGGATTTCCCGGAGACTATCCGAGCCTTCCGAGTGCGCCATATGAAGTGGACTCGGGGCACCTGTGAATTCTTTGCCCGGGAGATGTGGCCGGCGCTCCGCGCGGGCGGGGTACCGCTAGTGGAGAAGCTCGACGTGCTTTTCCCGGCCTTGAGCCTCCCCCTTTCGCTGGTCTACTTCCTGTTCGTGGTCGATGCCAACCTGCTGTTCGGACTCTTGTTCACCCGCCCCCACCCGGTGACGGTGGCGCTGGGATCTCTTCAGATCGCCCTTCCCACCCGTGCCCTGGTCCCGGAGTTTTCGGCGGTGGGAGGTTGGGACTTTTTCGCCATCACGCTGTTGACCTTTATCGCCCCGATTCTCTGCTTCATCATCGACCTGGCCCCCCACCCGGTCCGGCTGTTCCAGTTCCTCTGCCGGAGCACAGTCATGTACGCGAGCCTCGGCCCAATGTCCTCGTTCGGGGTCCTGGCTTATTTGGTGACCGGCAAGGCAACCTTCCTGGTAACCGGTGAGCGGAAGCAGGTGGGCGCCGCCGCTCGGCAGGCCGACCGTGAACCGCGTTGGCGGCGCGCTTGGCATTGGGCTCGGAAGGCGGTGGCCAGCAGCCACCCGGACCATCCGTTGGTTCAGGGATTCGAAGTCGCTTGCGGTGTAGTGCTCGGCGCCGCCTGCCTCCAGGTAGCGGGGTTCTCATTCCTCGGGCTGGCGCTCGGGTTCGTGATGCTGCCGGTGCTCCACCATGTAGCGTGGGAGCACCCGATGGTGCAGCGTCTGCTATACCTGCCTTTCTCGCTGATCCTGGGCGGGCTGATGCTGGGCGGGTTGGGCCTGCTGGGAATGCAGACCGTGTTCTTCGGGTACGGCTTCCACTTCTAGGCTGGGTCGGTCGGTGGGGCCGGGGCTGGACGCCCCGGCCATCATTGGGCTCAATACCGTCCCAGGTACCTCTCCACCTCCCACCGCGTCACCTGCAGCTGGAACTGCAGCACCTCCTCCCGTTTTGCCTCCAGAAACCGTTCGGTGAGGTGCTCCCCCAGCGCCGCCTTGATCACATCGTCCTTCTCGAACCGGTCCAGCGCCTCGTGCAGGTCCCGCGGCAATTCGTCGATCTGATACTTCCGCCGGTCCCGGAAGCTCATCTTGAAAATGTTCCGGTTGACCGGCTCCCGGCACTCCAGCTTCTGCTCCACCCCGTCCAGCCCCGCCGCCAGTTGCACGCAGATCGACAGATACGGATTGGCCGCGGGGTCCGGCATCCGGAGCTCGCAGCGGGTGCCGATGCCGCGGCGTTCAGGAATCCGCACCAGCGGTGATCGGTTCCGCACACTCCACAC
>JBGPJS010000403.1:0-4096 GCA_041485505.1 Gemmatimonadota bacterium
CACGTCGAGGAGGGGATCGGGACCCTCGGTCTCGAGCCGCCGCTCCAGCGAGGCCCGGCGAACCGCGGAGCCGCGGCTCAAGAGAAGCAGGACCAACTGCAGGTCACCGCTTTTCAGCCTTCCCCTGGTGTTTGCGAGGATCATGCCTCAGCCTCCGAGTCCTGATTCCGGTCGCTCTGGCGCCGCATCCACGGCTCCGCGGGGCATTGCCGCCCTGTCAGCTTTCAGCACCGACTTGGCCGGCACGCTCCGATCTCCCTCAGTTATTGCCACGTTGGCTCAGCATCTCAAGGCAAGCTTCAGGCCAGCGGGTCTGGCGATTGCCCTGGCGGACCCGGACTCGGGACAACTCCGTATTCTCCATCACGATGGAGCCGATCCGGAGGAGCTGCGCCCCCTGTTGGAGGCCGCGTTGCGCGACGGTGTGACTCCAGTCACGAATCGGCTCGGAGTGGCCATCGCCTCAAAACGGGGAATCGGCGGTGCCATCGCGCTGGCCGGCGGGGTCACCCCCTTCACCACCGAGGACCTGGGTCTCCTGCAGGCTTTCGCGTCGATCACCGCTCTAGCGCTGGAGAGCACCCACCTCGTCGAGGCCTTCGACGATAGCAAACGATCCTGGGAAGATACGGTGGACGCGGTTTCCATGGCGCTCTGCATTGTCGACCGTAACGGGAGGATCCAGCGGGCCAACCGGGCCTTCGCGGCGCTCATCGGCGCCCCGATCACGGGGATCGCGGGCCGGCCCTGGCTCGAGCTGATCCCTCCGGGCTGGGCCGGCGGCGTCATGACCGCGCTGGAAACTGCGGGCGTCGGCCCCGAGATCGAGCTCCGCACCAGCGAACGTTGCTTCGCGGTGACCGGGTACCCGATCAGCGCCAGCGAGCGTGGCAGCCTGGTACTTCTCTTCGAGGATCAGACCGAACGGCGGCGGCTTCAGGACCAGTTGATCCAGTCGGAAAAGATGTCGGCCATCGGACAGCTCATCGCCGGAGTGGCCCATGACCTTAACAACCCTCTCACGTCGGTGGTTGGTTTCGCGGATTTCCTGGCCGAGACGGAAGACACCCCGGCCAAACTCCGGGAACCACTCCGGGTCATTCAGCAGGAAGCGGAGCGGGCCGCCAACATCGTGCGGAACCTGCTCAGCTTTGCCCGAAAGCAGGAACACCGCCGCGGCAGCACCGCGGTCCGTCCCCTCCTGAACGCAACCCTGGGTCTCCTGCACAACCAACTCATGACCAACCACGTCGAGGCGCGACTCGAGGTGGAGCCCGACTTGCCGGAGCTCGATATCGACGCCAACCAGATCCAGCAGGTCTTCGTCAATCTCATCAATAACGCCGCTCAGGCCATCGCCTCGGCCGGCCGGCCTGGGGCCATCCTGATCCGCGCCCGGAAATGGATCGACGGCGTGGCGGTGGACGTGATCGACGATGGCCCCGGCATCAGCCCGGAGTTGGCGGCCAAGGTCTTCGAACCGTTCTTCACCACCAAGCCGGAAGGCCAGGGCACCGGCTTGGGACTCTCGATCAGTCAGGGCATCGTCAAGGAGCATGGCGGACGCATCGCCCTGACCTCGGCGGAGAACGCCGGCGCCACCTTCACGGTGGAGCTGCCACGACGCAGCAGGCCCGCACCGGCCCCGCTGCCAGAAGCCGTTCAGGCGGCGCCGCACCCCCTCCGGGTCCTTGTGGTGGACGACGAACCCCACATCCTCCATTACATGCGTGCCACCCTCGAGGCCTGGGGTCATTCGGTTGATGTGGCCGCCGACGGGCATATCGGTCTCGAGCGCGCGGCCCAGGGCGATTTCGATCTCATCATCTCGGATCTTCGGATGCCCCGACTGGGCGGCCGCGAATTCTACGAGGAGCTGCAGCGGAGGGCTCCTCCCCTCGCCCGGCGGATGGTCTTCAGCACCGGCGACACCATCCGGGGCGACACCCTGAGCTTCCTCGAGCAGCAGGGCCGCCCCTGCCTCCACAAACCCTTCAGCCTCGCTGAGCTCCGGACGCTGCTCGGCAATGTCTCCCGCCAAGGCCAGGTCGGCACCCCCGTCCGCGCCAGCGAATGACTCGACGGGTCGTCCACGTCGCTTCGGGACGTGAGTGGCGCGGCGGCGAGCGGCAGGTGTGGCTGCTGTGCCGCGCGCTCCATCGCCTCGGCGGACTCGACCAGATCGTGGTAACAGCGCACGGATCGGAGTTGGAGCGGCGCCTGATTGCCTCCGGCCTTCCGGTCCGCGGAGTCCCCTGGCGCGCCGGACTGGATCCGCGTGCCCTCCTGGCCATCTATCGGCAGTCCCGTCAGGCTCCGTCCCTCATCCATGCCCACGACCCCCATGCCCTGGTGCTGGCTGGACCGGTGACCCGGTGGACCAGCGGGAAGCTGGTGACCACACGCCGGACCAATTTCCCGTTGCGCCGGCCCGGAGCCTGGCGTCGTGCCGACCGGGTGCTGGCCATCTCCACGGCGGTGCGGGACACTCTTCTCAAGGGAACGATTGAGGCGTCCCGGATCTCAGTCGTTCCCTCGGGGGTTGCCGTGGAGGAGGTCCGCGCGGCGCCTCGGCTCGAGGTCCGCGCACGGCTTGGACTCCCGGCCGGGACCCCAATCGCGGCGAGCGTTGGGGCGCTCTCCCGGGAGAAAGGACACCACACCCTGGTCGAAACGGCGGAGCGATGGCGCGAGCGCCTCCCGGATCTTCACTGGGTGATCGCAGGTGAAGGAAAACTCCGCCGAAGCCTCGAACTTATGGTGCGAAGCCGTCGCCTCGACGATCGACTCCATTTCCTGGGGCAGATCCCGGAAGGCGCTCAACTCATTGCGGATGCGTCTGTGCTGGTCTCGACGGCGGAGGAAGAGGGACTGGGCATCGCCATTCTGGAGGCCCTGGCGCTGGGCGTACCGGTGGTGGCTACCCGGGTGGGCGGCGTCCCCGACTTGCTGGAGGGTGGAGCCGGCCTGCTGGTTCCACCTCGGGACCCCGATGTCCTGGGGGCGGCGGTCGAACGTCTCCTCCGCGACACGTCGCTCTACGAGAGTTGCCGAGCGGCCGCCGCGCGGACTATTTCGCGGTTCACCGATCACGGGATGGCAGCGGCGACTCTGTCCGTGTATCGTTCCCTCGACTCAATCCCATGACGGCAGATGATTTACGTTTGCATTCCGAGCTACAACGAAGCGGCTACCGTAGGCCTACTCCTGTGGAAGGTCCGGCGGGTCTTTAGCGAGTTCCCTCGAGAGTACCAGCTGCTCGTGGCCGACGACGGCTCTACCGACCAGACTGCTGAAGTCCTGGCACCCTACGCCAAGGTACTCCCCCTGAGCATTCTCCGGCACCAGGCTCGCCTGGGTTACGCCGCGAGCGTCGAGGAGCTGCTCCGGCTCTCCGTCGAGCGCACCGATAGGCCCAAGCGGGACTGCGCAGTCTTGATGCACGCCGACTTCTGCCACGGCCCCGAGTTCCTTCCCGAGTTGGTCAAGCGGATCGAGAGCGGAGCCGATCTGGTGGTGGGACAAGCGACGCTTCGGGGCGAGCCTTCGCGGGCGCACCGCTGGCTCCGTCGCGGGGCTCCGCTCCTGCTCCGGGGGCGGGTGCGGGTCCCGGGCGTGTCAGACATGGTATCCGGGTTCACCGCCTTTCGATTGGTCGCTCTACGTAACGCCCTCCGCGCGTACCCCGACCAGCTCCTGACCACGGACGGTTGGGCCGCCAACGCGGAGCTGATCGCCAAGGCGGCTCAGCAGGCGCGGCGGGTAGACACCGTGGACACCATAGAACGCCACGATCTTCGACAGCGCCCCAGCCGGGTGCAGCCGTGGTTGGCAGCCAAGGAAATCTGGCGCGCCGGTCGCCGGCTCCGGATGGTACCGATGGCGCCCCAGGCCGGCGTCGAGGTGGCCTCATGAAGACCCTGATCTTCGCCGCCGCAGTGGTGGTGGCCGCGGGTCCGACAATGGCCCAGACCAAGACCCCTGACCCGACCTATCCCTTCGTGGTGGGTGAGTCGTTTCAGTACGCCGCCAAGCTCGGGATCCTCACCTTGGGCTCGGCATCAATGGAAGTAGCCGGCGTCGATACGGTGCGCGG
>JBGPJS010000404.1:0-4096 GCA_041485505.1 Gemmatimonadota bacterium
TCACCGTGGGCCTGCTCACGCTCGCGCTCTTCTCGTTCCTGGGCGCGGTGTACCTCACGATGGAGACCACCGACGCTGAGCTTCGTGAGGACTTTCGTCGCCGGGCCCTGGGGGCCGGTGTTGCCGTGTTCGTGACGGCGATGCTCGCGCTCGCCACGGCTCACCGGGAAGCCCCGCTGATGCAGAAAGGGCTGGTCGCTTCGCCCGGAGCCGTACCGCTTCAGGCCCTGATCGCTCTATCCGCCCTGACCGCCTTGTACGCCCTCTACACCCGCCGTTGGAAGCTGGGCCGCTACGCCGCTGCCGCCCAGGTGTCGCTGATTCTCTGGGGCTGGGCCTTTTCGCAGGCCCCCTGGCTGCTGCCTCCGGACCTCAGCATCGCGGAGGCCGCCGCTCCCGCCATCACCCTCAAGCTCACGCTGGCGGCCTTGGGCGCTGGCGCATTGATTTTGTTCCCCTCGCTGCGCTATCTGTTCGGTGTCTTCAAGTCATTCGAGAATCGATGAGCATCCGCAACGTCTCCGACACCGCGCGCTGGGTCGCGTGGTATCGGGCCATCGAGAGCGAACGCCCCGACGCGCTGTTCCACGACCCGTTGGCTCGGCGGCTGGCAGGCAAGCGCGGCGAGGACATTGTTCAGACGCTCCCCGGTGCAAAGTCGCTGGGGTGGGTCATGGTGACCCGTACCTGTCTGTTCGACGAACTGATCCTCCGCGCGGTCCACTCGGAAGGGGTGGACACGGTCCTGAACCTCGCCGCGGGATTTGACGCCCGTCCCTACCGGCTGACGCTGCCCCCAACCCTGCGATGGATCGAGGTCGACCTTCCGCCGCTGCTAGAGGAAAAGACCGCGGCCCTCGCGGGAGAACGGCCGGTCTGCCAGCTTGAATCGGTGCCGCTGGACCTGGCGGACTCGACGGCCCGAGCGGCACTGTTCTCCCGAGTTGGCACCACCAGCGTGCACACTCTGGTCCTCACCGAGGGGTTGCTGGGGTACCTGGCGCCGGACGATGTGACGGCGCTGGCCCGGGCGTTGCATGCCCAGCCGTCGTTTGCCCAATGGATTCTCGACCTGGCATCCCCATTCATCCGCCAGCAAGTCCTGAAGAAGGCGAACCAGCAGCTCAGCGCCGCGAACGCCCCGTTTCGCTTCGCGCCGGAAGAAGGGGAGGAATTTTTCCGCCCGGCTGGATGGGTTCCCGCTGAGTTCCACAATATGGGACAAGAGGCCCATCGGCTCGGCCGGGAAATGAAGATGGCGTGGCTCTGGCATCTCCTGTTCCGCCTGGCGTCCGCCCAGCGCCGGGCCCTGCTCGAGAAGAGGTATCGGGCCGGAGTGGTCCTGCTCCGGCGGGCCCCATGATCGAACTGAAGTTTTCCACCGAACGCCTCACCCTCGAGGCACTCACGCCCGATGCGATCGACGCGATTCTGGCTGCCGATGGTCCCGGCGCGCCGCCCCTCATGGAGGAAACCCTCCCGTTCGTGCGCGCCCGCTTACGAACGGCACCCGACGAGATCGGCTGGTGGACCTGGCTGGTCGCAGAAGGGGACACGGGCAAGGCGGTGGGCGCGGTCGGATTCGGTGGGCCTCCGGATGCCAAGGGCGTGGTGGTGATGGGCTACGCCACCTACCCCGCCCGGGAAAGCCGGGGGTACGCCACCGAGGCGGCGCGGGCGTTGCTGGAGTGGGCGCTGCAGCAGCGGAAGGTCAAGCGGGTCTGCTCCACCATTCCGCCATCGAACGCCCGGGCGATCAACGTGGCCCAGAAGATCGGCATGCGGCAAGTGGGGACGATTTGGGAGGAAGAGCTGGACGAGGTACTGCTGTTTGCGGTCGAGAGGGGGGAGGCCGGTAGTCGTTAGCCCGCTAGTCGTTAGCCATTAGCCGTGAGCCATTGGCTGTTCCGATGTTCTCGGCCTCCCTGGCCGGAAAACCAAGGGCTCTCGGAGCGCTAATGGCTAACGACTAACGGCCGATGGCTCGCATCACGCACGCGCCAGCATCCGCCCGATCGGTTTGACAAGGAAGGCCAGAATGAGCCCGGCGACCGCCGCGACCGTGGCCACCACACCAAAGAGCGTGGGCAGCGAGTACGCCTCGTAGAGGCTGGCCACCTGACCGCCCAGGTAGCTCCCGACCGAGATCGACATCAGGAACACACCCATCATCAGGCCAGCCACCCGGGCCGGCGCCAGCTTGGTCGTGGCGCTCAGACCCACCGGGCTCAGGCAAAGCTCCCCGATCACGTGCAGCAGGTAGGTCAGCGCCAGCCAGAGTGGGCTGGCCTTTCCTCCACCAGAAGCCGGGATGATCAACACCGCGAAGCCGAGAGATACCAGAAACAGGCCCGCCGTGAACTTGGCCGGCGTGGTGGGCTCCCGGGGTCCGAGACGGATCCACAGCCAGCCGAACACCGGCGCCAGCACAATGACAAACAGCGCCGGAAGCGATTGGAACCAGCTCGGCGGGAACGCCATGCCCAAGACGCTGCTGTCGGTGTTCCGCTCGGCGAACAGGTTCAGGGTCGAGCCCGCTTGCTCGTAGAGCGCCCAGAACACGCACGAGGCGCAGAACAGGACCAGGATCACGAACAGGCGTTTCCTCTCCTCCGGTGTCCAACCGCGCGAAAGAAGGAGCGAGGCAAAAACGCAGACGACCGTGACGAGGAGCAGATAGCCGAACCCGCGGCTGACGAGTTCCGGAGTGATGGCGATGGTGCCGGAGGCGCCGAGCGCCGCGACCAGGACGATCGCCCCGAAGGCAAGTCCCAGGCCGATGCCGAGCCGCCGGTTCCGGCCTGCCCGCGCCTCGGCCGACCCGGCCTCCACTGGCGACATCCCCGCATCCCCCAGGCGCTTCCAGCCTCTGAGGTACTGGAGAATCCCGAAGAACATCCCCACCGCCGCGACCGCGAAGCCCCAATGCCACGACCTCTCCGGGGCCATGCCCAGCCCGGCCAGGATCCGGCGGAATCCCTCGCCCTGGGCCAGCCAGCCCGTGAGGAATGGCGCCACGAACGCACCGAGATTGATCCCCATGTAGTAGATCGAGAAGCCCGCGTCTCGGCGGGTATCCCCAGGCGGATAGAGCTGCCCGACCATCGTGCTGACGTTGGGCTTGAGCAGGCCGGTCCCCAGGATGACCAGCACCAGGCCGAGATAGAACCCGGTGATGGTCGGGACCGCGAGGCTGATGTGGCCGCACATGATGACCACGCCGCCGTAGAGCGAGGCTCGGCGCTGCCCGAAGAAATTGTCCGCCAGCCAACCCCCCGGGAGCGACATCAGGTAGACCAGTGAGGTGTAGGCCCCGTACACCACCCCGGCCTTGGCGGTGTCGAAGCCCAACCCTCCCGCGGTGAGGGGCGCCGTCATGAACAAGATGAGCAGCGCCCGCATCCCGTAGTAGCTGAACCGCTCCCAGAATTCGGTGAAGAACAGTGTGGAGAGGCCGCGGGGATGCCCGAAGAACCCGCGGTCGTACTCGGGAGGGGCTGAAGGAGTGGCCAAGCAATGACTCCAGAGTAAGCAGTGAGCGGGAAGCAGGAAGCGAGGGATGGGGGGGAAGTGGGCGGGGAGTGGGCCCGCTCACGGCTCACCGCTCACCGCTTACGCTTTTTCTGAATATCGTCCAGCACCACCCGATCGATCTTCCCGTCCATCCTTACCCGCACGTCGTAGTTTTCCCAGTACATGAAGTCGCGGAGGGCGGTCAGAAAGGTCTGGTTGGCGGCGCCCTGCGGCGCGGAGAGCCACTTCTCCTTCTGATTCACTGGCTCGGCCAAAAGAATGGGCTCCAGCGTTTTCAAGATTTCGGAGGTGATGGGGAGCAGGTCCTTGGGTTCGCTGGGGAAGAAGTGGAGCTTGTGGAGAGCCAGGAGCCGCTCCAGTTCGGTGATGGGGTCTACCGCGTCGTAAACCCGGATATCGATGAAACGGTCGTTGGCGCCAAGGTAGCCCCCGTTCTTTCGGACCACCAGCAGCGCCGCGGACTGCATCCCCCGCTTGTCACCGCCACCCGCCTGCCCCGCCTTGAGAGCCGCGACCAACCGATCCGCCAGCGAGCCGGTGGCGTGCTCGAAGGTCTCGGCGA
>JBGPJS010000405.1:0-4090 GCA_041485505.1 Gemmatimonadota bacterium
CCTCTGGGTTCGGGGCTGTCACCCCGTGGTTGGTTTTCTGTTCTCCCAGAGAAGTTAGACGATGGCCTTTTCGTTGGAGCCAACGCCGGCTCGTTTACACAAATATCTGCACACTACTCATATCCGCTGGTCCCCACTGGCGCAGGCTGGCTCGTCCCAACCGCGGGACGGCGGTCCCGTAGGCCACACCACCGCACCTCGGTCCAGCCACACTTCATCCCAAGCCACCGCAAGTCATCCTGAGCAGCTGCACTTATTCCTGAGCGGCTGCACCTCATCCCACGCCACCCCACTTCATCCCGAGCGGAGCGAGGAGCCAGCCCTGAGCGTAGCGAAGGGATTCCCCCCCAAGTCCGTTGCGTTGCCCTTTCATCATTCCCTGACGAGTGATACTGTATGACTGCGGGGGAGTTGTTGCATCGTCTGAGGAATGCCGAGGACGGGTTCGTCGAGCGTTAGACAAGCTTCAATGCTCGCGAGGCACAGCTTCCTTCCCAGGGGAGAATGCCCACCGTGACCGTTCACCTGAAGTCTTCGCAGAAGCTCCTCTGCTCCGTCGTGACTTGGGTGGCGCTCGGCCTCATCGGGACCGCCGGGACCATTTCGGCCCAGTCCGAGTCCGCGGCGGACAGCGTCACCGGAACGCCATTCCCCACCATGCAGACCGTGGACGGTTCCATCGTCGACGCGTTTCCGTTCGACCGGCTGGCGGACGTGCTCGGCTTCTTACCGGGTGTGGCCGCGACCAACGACGGGAGCCTGAGTGTGCGGGGTGGGGAGGCGGACGAGAACGCGGTCTACGTGGACGGCGTGCCGGTTACACCGGGCCTTCGGGTGAGCGGGACCGCTTTGCTGGGCGGGAGCTACTACGGCGCGAGGGGCTCCGGAATCGGTCTCGGCACCAACGCCGTCGAGGCGATATCGCTTACCACCGGTCCTTATCCGGTCGAATTCGGGAATGCCCAGTCCGGTCTCATCCGGGTGACGACCATCGCTCCGCCGGCACGCTGGCATGCCACCGGAAGCTACGAGGGGGACTCTCCGTTTGGGAGCGGCCATACCCTGGGGCTCAATCGACTACAGCTCCGGGCTGGCGGGCCGCTCACCAGCCGGCTCGGTTTCGTGATGGCGGGAGTTCTGGAAGGACAGGCTTCCGAGCGGCTCGGCCTCGACCAAAATCGCCCTCCGATCTTCGTTCAGAGCGGCGTCGACACCACGTTCTCGGTAACAAACGGCGGAAGCACCGCTCCCGTCGACGTGAGCCGGTTCGTCCCCAGCTCCGGGATCCGGATCCCAGCTTCGGCCCAGACCGTCTATCAGCTTCTGGGAAAGGTGGTCTATCGGCTGGGAGAGCGATCCCAGCTCTCGCTGCTGGCGCTCGCCAGTCAGGACCAGCACCGGCTCTTCGACTACCAGAACCTGTACAATCCGCGTCAGCTCGGCGGGATCCGCTCCTGGAGCCGAGTCTATGCTCTGAGCTGGAGCGGCGACTTGGGCCGCCCCGGCGGCAGGCCATTGTCGCTCGAGGCACATCTGTCCTACCAGACCGATCGCACGCTCTCGGGTCCACTCGACTCCGGCAGCGAGGCGGATACCCGTGACCCCTTCGCCGGGCTCCTCGTCAAACCGCTGGGGTTCCGCTTCAACCTCGACAACTTCCCACTCGACGATGCCCTGGTGAACCGGTACCGGCTGGGCCAGCCTGGCACCTCTCCCTATGATCTCAATAACGTTGGCCAGTATGTGCTGATCCAGCTTTTCCGCGGCAACGCGTACGGCCTGACGGGATTCTCCGACGGGGGAGGACCGGTCGGCCTGCTCGAAATGAGACGGGAGAACCGCCTGGCCGCCCGGGCGGTGGCCACCTGGGCGTTCTCCCGGCACCACACCCTGACCCTGGGCGGGGAATTCACCCGCTACAATCTCGACAACTATTCCCACGAGCTCACGTCCACGCTTTCCTCGGATATTTACCTCGAGGCTCCTGTGGCGATGGGGTTGTTCGCCGCGGATCGAGTAGTGTTCGGTGATCTCACGTTCGGGAT
Source organism: Gemmatimonadota bacterium (assembly GCA_041485505.1). Classification (GTDB taxonomy): domain Bacteria; phylum Gemmatimonadota; class Gemmatimonadetes; order Gemmatimonadales; family GWC2-71-9; genus JBDUEA01. The sequence goes on from JBGPJS010000405.1 coordinate 2,046, forward strand.
CGGTGGCCGGTACGACCGCTTCGACACCCGCGCCCGCCGGCCTGCGGACTTTCCCCGTCTGTTCACCGCGCCGGGATTCGATCCCAACGACCCCACCAAACTGCTCCAGCGGGACCCGAGCCGCGGACGGTTCTCCCCTCACCTCAACGCCGCTTTCGCCCTCGACCAGCGGACCCGCCTCCGGGCCGGATACGCCGAGCAGGTGCAGGTTCCCGATTTCAGTCTGAATCTGTTGGGCATCAATACCGACTTCAAGTATGCGACCCTGAACACCACGTTTGGAACGGCGTTGGACTTCGCGAGGAGCCGCCTCTTCGAGATTGGCGCTCGGCACGCCTTTGGGGGCGGGTTTGAGGTGGGCCTGGGGGCGTACACCAAAACGCGGATCGGCGAAGTGACGACCAAACTCCAGAGCCGCTTCGATCCGGTCGACCAGAAATCCGTGTTGCTTCCGTTCCTCACCAATGCCGGCGGAGGGCGGGTGCGCGGGATCGAGCTGACGCTCGACCGCCACCTCGGGTCGTATGTCACCGGCACGGTCTCGTACTCCTACCAGGATGCGAAGCTTGCGGGCGGCGATCCAAGTCCCAACAGTCGTCCGCATACGGTCGCCGGTCTGCTCGCCCTTACCCTTCCCGACGGCTGGAGGCACGGCTCCCTGATCGGCGGCGTGCTTCAGAATCTCACCGCGGCCGCCGCTTTTCGATTTGCCAGCGGGACGGCGTACACCACCTGTGCCGGAAATGAAAGCGTGCTCTCCGACCAGTTCTGTTCGGCTGTTAGCCCCGGCCCGTTCGATGGGGCTCGGCTTCCGGCATTCAAGGTGCTCGATCTGCGCCTGAGCAAAGACTTCGGAATTGGCCGACAAAGGCTGAGTGTCTACCTCGATGCCCGCAACCTGCTGAACCTGAAGAGTCTGGTGCGGGTCTATTCGACCAACGGCGACGTGGTGAATCCCCTGGAGCGAGCCTTCAACCGGGTCGTCGACAGTTCCGGCTTCGCACGGGAAGGGGCGGCCAACGGCGTCTACAATGGCGCGACGGGTGACCTGGATCTGGCTTTTGGGGGAGCCGGTCTCGCCGGGTGTGCCGGCTGGGTTCGGGCTGACGGACTGTCGGCTCCCCCGAGCTGCGCCTATCTGATTCGCGCCGAGGAGCGCTTCGGAAACGGCGACCACATCTTCAGCCTGGCCGAGCAGAGGCGGGTCTCAGACGCCCTCTACGACGTCTCGAGGGGACTGCAGAATTTCACGGCGCCGGGCCGCAGGGTGCGAATAGGGGTGGAAGTGAGGTTTTGAGGAAGGCGGCAAGTCATTCCTCGGCCACTCCACCCCTTCCGGCTAGCTGAACCTCAACCCAGCCGCCCACCCTTCATCCCGAATGGAGCGAGGGATCCATCCGCAGTGAGCCGCCGTTCCCCTGCTCATCGCCCTGCTTGCTGACCGCACAGACGCAGAGACCGCAGAGTGGCTGAGCAACTTGTCATCCTGAGGGAGCGCAGCGACCGAGGGATCTCTCGCCAGCGTAAGGCTTGATGAAAGGCGGCCAGACGTCTGGCGTCTCTGCGGTTTGTGAACCGAGGTGCCCCAATACGAGAGAGATTTCGCTTACGCCCCGCCGCGTTGCCTATTGGTACGTCTTGTCACAGATGGGGCCCTGATTGACGCAAACCGGGCCTATGAGCCGGGGGGGAGGGGCGGCGAGCTATGGTGAGTTGGCTGCCGTGGAGAGTCGGCGGTCCCCATGCGACCGCCCCCCCCGGTCCGCCCTCTTTTCCGGGAGCGCTGGATGATCCTGGCCCTGGTCTGTAGTCTCTCTTCCGGCGCCACGCTGTACGCCGCGGGCTGCCGGAGCGACGAACCGCTGGCCGCCCCTACGGTCGTGGTGCCGGCGTCGGTGCAGGTGGTGGCGGACTCAAATTGCGCCAAGGTCGCGTTCAAGATCCTGAGCGCGACCTCGGTGCAGCCCACCTTCCCGAACCGTACTACCTGCGGTACCACCGGCCTCGCCATCATCCCGGGTGGGGATATGAACTGGGCCCAGAAC
>JBGPJS010000406.1:0-4080 GCA_041485505.1 Gemmatimonadota bacterium
CATCCCCGGCAGCGCGCCATCCAGTTCCAGCAGCCCCCGGTGGTAGCCGGGGACGTCGTTGCGGTGGCCCCAGGTCTGATCGAACTCGATCACGTTCGCGAACAGGAATCCGGACGCGGTCTGGCGCATGGCCTCGGTGATCAGCCGGTAGGCCTCGGCGTTGACCGGCGCGTGGACGCTGGTGATGCCCCGGCCGGCAAAGAGATCGTCCACCTTGCCGACCCCCACCCGAGGCACGCCCCGCTGCTCCAGCCGGTCCAGCAGGTTGGGCTGCGGCGGCGGCAGACTGAAGTCCCTCCGACCGGCAGTTCGTCTCCACCTGCCGGGAGAACCAACGAATGGCCGGGCAATCACCCGGGAAACGTTGTGCTCGCCCGCGAGAACCTCTCGAGCAATGGCGCAGGCGGCATACAGCTCGCTGACCGGAACCGTCTCCTCGTGAGCGGCCACCTGGAAGACGCTGTCCGCGGAGGTGTAGACGATCCAGTCCCCCGTGCGCTGGTGGTGCTCGCCCCACTGCTCGATGATCCTGGTGCCCGAGGCCGCCCGGTTGCCGACCACCCGGCGACCGGTCCGCCGCGAAAACTCCTCGATCAGGGACGGGGGGAATCCCTCGGGATAAACCGGAAATGGCCGGGCCAGCACCACCCCGCAGATCTCCCAGTGACCGGTGGTGCTATCCTTCCCCGGGCTCAGGGGACGGCAGATGCCGTGTGCCGCCCCCGGCAAAGGCACCGGCATCACCCCCTCCACTGGCGCGCAGCATCCCAGTCCGAGCGCTTCGAGATTGGGAAGCGCGAGCCCGCCGACCGCCCTCGCGACATTGCCCAGAGTGTTGCTCCCGGCATCCCCGTAGGCGTCGGTGTCCGGTGCCGGCCCGATCCCGAGGCCGTCCAGCACAATGATCGCGGCGCGGCGAGGCATTCAGAATGGCCGAATGGCGGAATGGCCGACTGGCCGAATGAGTCCGCGCCACCGAGATGAGATCCGTCCTGGGCGATTGCGGGGAGAAGCGCAGCGCTCCAAGCAATCGGCCACTCGGCCATTCGGCCATTCGGCCATTCTTATTTCGCCGCCGTTTGCACAAACCGGAACCGGAGCGCCGTCAGCGCATCCACCAGCAGCTTCTTCTCGTCCTCCTCCAGGTGTCCCGCCGTCTTCTCTTCCAGCATGCCCAGGGTGTCGATGAGCGTCTGCGCGATCTGGCGTCCATTCGCGGCACCCAGTTGCTCCATCCCCGGCGGGAGCTTTCCGCTCATCGCCTGCTCCGCCTGGTGCGCCAAGCCGACAACCAGAGATGCGAAGTGTGGATTCATGTCGGGTCCGCGTAGCGCCGGTCCACCCGGGCGCCGAGTGAGGTGAGCAGTTCGAAGGAAATGGTGCGGGCGGTCTCCGCCGCCGTGTCGAGGGAGACGAGCCCGCCGTAGACCGTCGCCACATCGCCGACCGCAACCGCCTCCGGGGGCCTGACCATCAGCATGTCCATGGTCACCCGGCCGACGATCGGCGCCAGGCGTCCGCCGATCTCGACCAGGCCGCGGTTGCTCAGCGACCGGGGTACTCCATCGGCATAGCCCAGCGATACGGTGGCGATGACGGTCTCCCGCTCCGCGGTCCAGGTGGCGTCGTAGCTCACCGAGTCCCCGGCGCGCACGGTGCGGAGCCCGATGACCCGCCCGCGAAGCCGCGCCACCGTGAGCGGCGACTGCCCCCCTGCTCCACCGCCGTAGAGGAAGATGCCCGGGCGCACCAGATCGGCGGCGTAGGCGGTGCCGCGGAGTGCGGCGGCGCTGTTGGCCGCATGAATCGTCGGGGGCCGGTGCGGGAGTGAGCCCAGGAGTAGCTGGAAGCGTTGCCACTGCTGGTCCGTCGCCGCGCTGTTGCTGTCCGCCGAGTGAAAGTGGGTGAACGCCCCCTCCCAGGAACCGGCACCGGAGAGAAGCCCTCGAGCCGAATCCCAGGCCGGCGCATCGTCCCACCGAATCCCGGAGCGGGCCATACCGGTGTCCACTTCAAGATGGAATGGACCACCGTTCGTGGCCAGCCAACTCCGCAGCCCATCGAGATCGCCGATCACCGCGCGAAGATCGTGCTGGCGGTACTGCTCGGATTGGTTGGGTTGGAAGGGCGTGAAAACGATGATGGGCCGTGCGATCCCGGCAGTCCGGAGTTGGCCCCCTTCGGCCGGGGTGGCGACACCGTACCCCCAGGGATCAAGTGACTCCAGCGCCCGCGCCACTGGGCCGGCGCCGAGGCCGTAGCCATTGGCCTTGATCATGGGGAGAAGGCGGCTCCGAGAGAGGGCCGCGATGGTCTTCGCGTTCGCGATCAGCGCGGCGAGGTCGACGTCCACCCACGCGCGGGCCGTGGCATCCGAATTTGTTGACATGGTCCGAAGTCGCCGGGTATGATACCGGCCGAGGAGGACAAATGCAAGACAATTCCGCGCTTGGTCGCGCCCTCAGCATGGTCCGCGATCTCCGCCGCCGCTGCCCCTGGGATCGGATCCAGACTCGAGAGACCCTCCGACCCTACCTGATCGAGGAGGTCTTCGAGCTCGATCACGCGCTCAGCGGCGATGATACCGCCGCGATCCGCGACGAAGTGTCCGATCTCCTGCTGCACCTCGCCTGGCAACTGATCATCGCCGAGGAGCGAGGCGAGTTCTCCGCGGACGAGGTGGCCGGGAACCTCGAGCGAAAAATGCGCCGCCGACACCCGCATCTCTTCGAAATGGGCCCGCCCCAGCCCTGGGAGCGACTCAAGCGCGACGAGAATCGGAGAGCGAACGGGACCCTCGATGGCTTGCCTCCGAGTCTCCCGGTCTTGTCCATGGCCTTCCGGCTACAGGAACGTGCCGCAGGCGTAGGATTCGACTGGCCGGACACTGAGGGGCCCGCGATGAAGGTGCGGGAGGAGCTGGTCGAGGTGGAAAAGGAGCTGGAAAGCTCGGACAGGTCGGAGAAGGCGGAGAACGCGGAGAACGCGGAGCCGATCCCGACCGGGGAGCCGGTGCATCCGCTACCGCCCGATAACCTGGTGGAGGAGATCGGCGATCTGCTATTCGCCGTGGTTAACCTCGCCCGCAAAGCGCGGGTTCACCCCGACCTCGCGCTGGATCGGGCCAATCGAAAGTTCCGGAGTCGGTTCCAAGCGGTGGAGCGTCTGGCCGCCGATCGCGGCATCGACGTATGCTCCGCCGGCCTGGCCCAGCTCGACGAGCTCTGGGAAGAAGTGAAGGGTTAGGGTCCCGGGGTCCGGTTTTCGTAGGCCGGCCGATGCGGCGCGGGGGCGGGCTGCTCCGCCAGCTGGCGCAGCACCTCCTGGACCCCGCGATCGAGCTGGGGGTCGTGACCCCGCGCGAGCTCGGTCGGATCGTCGACCACCTGGATATCGGGCTCAACCCCGTGCCCCTCGGGGAACCAGGTCCCGTCGGCTGTGTACATTCGAAAGGTCGGCACGGTGACGCCCCCGCCGTCGATGAGCCCCGGGGCGCCGGAGATTCCGATCAACCCACCCCAGGTACGCATCCCGACCAGCGGCCCCAGCTTCGCCTCGTGAAAGTAGAACGGAAAGGCGTCGCCCCCCGAACCGCTCCAACCGTTGATCAACATCGCCTTGGGGCCGAAATGCGCCACCGGCGGCCACTGCCAATCGTGGCCGTCGCGCACCGCCCAGTAGGAGAGGACCGGTCGATTGAGCAGCTCCACGAAACGGTCGGGGATCTGGCCGCCGGAGTTGAAGCGTTCGTCGATGACCAGGCCCGCCTTGTCGTACTGCGCCGCGAACTGGCGCACCAGCTCGGTCTGGCCGTCAACCCCTGTGCTCGGCACATAGATGTAGCCGACTTTCCCGGCCGAAGCCTCCTCGACCCGCCGCCGATTGGACTCGATCCAGGCGAGGTTTCGCAGCCGCGACTCGTCTCGGAGAGTTTCCACTAGCACCTTGCGCGCGCCGGTCAGCGTGGGACGGTCGTTGACGGCAAGTTCCACCGTCATGCCGGCCAGGCCCTGGAACGCCGCCCACGGGTCCTGGCTGGCATCAATAGGTACGCCATTCACCGCCAGGACGTAGTCCCCC
>JBGPJS010000407.1:0-4077 GCA_041485505.1 Gemmatimonadota bacterium
CGGCGCCGAGCGAGGGCATCCGGAATTCCGTCATGTCTCCGTGCTCATTCGGTGTCGAGGGAGGGGCCGCGCTCGGTCCTGGGTTCGGGTATCTCGGTGAGCGTGGCCTCGGTAAGGAGCAGCACGCTCGCTACCGACACCGCGTTCTCCAGCGCGAGGCGTACCACTTTGGTCGGGTCGATGATCCCGGCCTCCACCAGGTCCAGGTACTTCCCGGTGCTGGCATCGAGCCCGTAGTTACCGCTGCCGGTCCGCATCTTCTCCACCACGACGCCTCCATCCAGCGCCGAGTTCTGGGCGATCTGCCGGGTGGGTACTTCCAGCGAGCGCTTGAGGATCTGGATCCCGGTGCGTTCGTCGCCATCGCACTTGGCTTCTTCCCGCTCGACCGCGCTCACGGCGCGGAGCAGGGCCAGGCCGCCACCGGGCACGATCCCCTCCGCCACCGCCGCCTTGGTGGCGCTGATGGCGTCATCGAAGGCCTCCTTCCGGTTCTTGAGTTCGGTCTCGGAGGGGGCACCCACCCGGATCACCGCGACGCCGCCGGACAGCTTGGCCAGCCGCTCCTGGAGCTTCTCCCGGTCGTAATCGGAGGTGGTATCCTCGATCTGCTTGCGCAGTTCCTTGCAGCGGCCCTCGATGGCCGGCTTGCCGCCGGCACCACCGATGATCGTGGTGTCGTCCTTGTCCACCAGCACCCGCTTGGCCCGGCCGAGATCATCCAGGGTCACACTCTCGAGCTTGACGCCGAGCTCTTCGGCGATCACCCGGGCGCCCACCAGAATCCCCACGTCCTGCAGCATCGCTTTGCGGCGGTCGCCGAAGCCGGGTGACTTTACCGCGACGCAAGGCAGAAGCCCCCGCACTTTATTGAGCACCAGGGTGGCGAGCGCCTCGCCCTCGATGTCTTCCGCCACGATGAGCAGCGGCCGGCCCGATTTGGCGACCTGCTCCAGCAGCGGCAGCAGGTCTTTCATGACTCCGATCTTGCGCTCATACAGGAGGATGTACGGATCCTCCAGCACCGCCTGCATCGTTTCGGCGTCGGTAATGAAATAGGGGGAGAGGAACCCTCGGTCGAACTGCATCCCCTCGACGACCTCCAGAGCGGTCTCGGTTCCCTTGGCCTCCTCCACCGTAATCACCCCTTCGGACCCGACCTTTTCCATCGCCTCCGCCACCAGGTCGCCGATGGTCGCGTCATTGTGCGCCGCAATCGTCGCCACCTGGCTCTTCTCCTTCCTGGTTTCAACTGGACGGGAAAGGGCGCGCACCGCTTCCACGGCGGCGCGGAGGCCGCGGTCAAGGCCACGCTTGAGGTCGATGGCGCTGGCGCCCGCGGCCAGGTTACGGACTCCGTCCGCGAAGATGGCGTGAGCCAGAAGCGTGGCGGTGGTGGTGCCGTCGCCGACCGCCTCGCCGGTGCGCTCGGCGGCTTCCCGGAGCACCTGGGCGCCGAGGTTCTCCTCGGGGTCCTTCAGGTCCACTTCTTTCGCGATCGTCACCCCATCGTTGCAGACCAGGGGCCGGCCCCACTTCTTGCCGACCAGGACACATTTCGACTTGGGACCCAGGGTCACCCGCACCGCATCCGCGAGCGCCGTGGCGCCCTTGAGCACCTTCTGCCGCGCCGCCGATTCGAAGAGCAGTTCCTTGTGAGCCACGAAAACCTCCAGTCCGTTGGTCGATCCCACTCCTGTATCTCAGACCGTGGGGGCTCCGGCCATGGCAGGGGCACGTCCCCCGGCCCCCGGCAGCAGACCCCGCACCACCTCCACGATCCGGGAGGTTTGCGGCAGGGCCGCGTCCTCCAGATGCTTGGGGTAGGGGATCGGCACCTCGGCGCTGCACACCCGTGCCACCGGAGCATCCAGGTCGTAGAACCGTTGCTCCATGATCCGGGCGCTGATTTCGGCGGCCAGGCTGCCGCTGCGCCAGCCCTCATCCACAATCACCGCCCGGTGGGTCTTGGAGACCGAGTCGAGAATCGTGGGAGTATCGAGGGGGCGGAGCGAGCGGAGGTCAACCACCTCGGCGTCGATTCCGTCCTTGGCGAGGATCGCGGCGGCTTCCAGCGTCTTGCCGAGGGATCCGCCATAGGTGATCAGGGTGACATCGGTGCCGGCTCGCCGGATCACGGCCTGATGGAGCGGCGCGATGGCAACCGCTGAATCGAGGTCCCCCTCGCCCGGATAGAGCATCAGATGCTCGAAGATGAACACCGGATCGGACTCCTGGAGGGCCAGCAGCAGCATTCCCCGCGCGTCCTCCAGGGTCGCCGGCGCCACGACCTTGATCCCCGGGATGTGGGCATACCATCCCTCCAGGCTGTGACTGTGCTGGGCGGCGAGCTGACGACCGGCGCCGGTGGCCATCCGCACCACCAGAGGCACGCTGAACTGTCCGCCGGACATGTGGCGCAGGGTGGCCGCGTTGTTGACCACCTGATCCAGGGCCAGCAGACTGAAGTTCACGGTCATGACCTCGACGATGGGACGCATTCCCCCCAGCGCCGCGCCGATTCCCGCGCCCAGAAAGGCGGACTCGGAGAGCGGGGTGTCGCGTACCCGCTCGGGGCCGAACTCTTCCAGCAGGCCTTTGCTGACCGCGTAGGCGCCACCATAGCACCCCACGTCCTCCCCCATGAGGAATACCCGGGGATCGGCTTGGAGCGCTTCCCGCAGTCCGGCGCGGACCGCCTCGCGGTAGCTGGTTTTCACGGCGCCTCCGTGTGCACGTCGCGGAGCAGGTCGCCGACTGGTTCCCAGGCGCCGGCCTCCGCGAAGGCGACCGCCTGGTCAATCTCCTCCGTCACCGAGCGCTCGAGGCGGGCCAGTTCCTCCGGCGGCAGGAGACCCGACTCACTGAGCTGGGCGGTAAAGAGCGTGATCGGGTCCCGCGCCTTCCACTGTGCGACCTCCTCCTTGGTGCGGTACAGCTCGGCGTCGTACATGGAGTGGGCCCGGAACCGGTAGGTGCGGAACTCCAACAGCACCGGCCCCTCGCCCCGGCGCGCGGCGTCCACCGCCCGGCGCGTGGCCGCTTCCACGGCCCGGACGTCCATGCCGTCGACCGCTTCCGAGGGGATGCCGTACGCCTCCGCTTTCCGGGCGATGTCGGTCTGGGATTGATGCCGCTCCAGCGCCGTACCCATCGCGTAGCGGTTGTTCTCGCAGAGAAAGACCACCGGTAGCTTCCAGAGGGCCGCGAGATTGAGCGATTCGTGGAACTCGCCTTCGGCCACCGCACCGTCGCCGAAGAAGCAGGCCGTGACACCCGGACGGTGCTGGAGCTGGTCCGCGAGGGCGAGTCCCACCGCGATGGGCAGACCGCCGCCCACGATGGCGTACCCGCCGTAGAACTTTCGGCTGGCGTCGAAGAGGTGCATCGAGCCTCCCCGTCCCCGGCTGCACCCGGTGGCCTTGCCGTACATTTCGGCCATGATCACCTGCGCCGGCACCCCGCGGGCCAGCGCATGGCCGTGCTCCCGGTAGGTGGCCACGATCCCGTCCTCCGCCGACAGAGCGGGCATCGCCCCCGCGGCGATGGCCTCTTCCCCGATGTAGAGGTGCAGGAAGCCGCGGATCTTCCCCTCGCTATAGAGCTCCGCCGACTTCTCTTCGAAGCGCCGGATCAGCAGCATCTGACGCAGCAGCTCCAGGCCCCGGGCGGGCTCCAGAGCCGGCGGCGCGGGCATCGTGGCGGCTGTCATTCGGAACCCTCCAGCGTGGAGGTATCGCCCTCGGGCAGACCCAGCTCCCGCGCCTTGAGCAACCGGCGCATGATCTTCCCGCTTCGGGTCCTGGGGAGGGAAGCCAGGAAGGCGATTTCCTTGGGCGCCACCACGGCACCGAGCCGGCTCCGGGCAAAGCCGAGGAGTTCGCGTCTGACCGCTTCGGTCCCCTCGAATCCGGGCTTCAATGACACGAACGCCTTGATGATCTCACCGGCCACCGGGTCCGGCTTGCCGATCACCCCCGCCTCGGCGACGGCCTTGTGCTCCATCAGGACGCTCTCCACCTCGAAGGGCCCGACGAGGTGGCCGGAGGTCTTGATGACGTCATCCGCGCGGCCGAC
>JBGPJS010000408.1:0-4072 GCA_041485505.1 Gemmatimonadota bacterium
CGGACCGATCTCCTCCTCTCCCGCAATCTCAGGCTCCGCTCCTGGCACACCGATGTGATTGAGAACAACGCCACCGCGACCGCCAGCGGACGGGTGGTTGGGGACAGCGTCCTGGTCCTGGAGAATCAGGTCGGCAAGAGAGTGGACACCATCCGGGTGACGCTGGCCCGGGCCCCGGTCCCGCCGGTCGCCCTCCCTTTCCGGGTGGTCTATGCCAAGGAGCTCCAGCTGGGCCGCTCCTACGAGGTGACGGTCTTCGACCCGGTGGACTTCAGCCTCCGAACCCAGCGGATTGCCGTGGCCGCCGAATCAGTCTTCGTGGTGGCGGACAGCTCCCAATTCGATTCTCTGGAGCAGCGGTGGGTCGTGGCCCATCTGGACACCGTCAAGGCGTGGCGGCTCGACGGACTGGAGCGGGGACTACCGGTGCGCCGCTGGGTGGACGCGCAGGGACTCATGGTACAGAGCCGCACTCCCCTCGGCCTCACGCTGGAGCGCTCCACCTTCGAGATCGTCAGCGAGAACTACCGGAGGGCCCAGCGCCGGGAGCGTAAGCCAGCGGGACCCGGCGTGAGCCTGCAGCCACCGGGCCCGGGTCCGAAGAGATCGACACCAGCGCTCGACAGCTTGGCCGTCCGGATGATGGAACCACAGCCACTGCTGCTTCGGGGACCGGTGCCGGCGCTGGACGAAGGGTCCCAGCACCGCACTGGGGATACCCTCGCCGTGAGGCGGATTGAGCGATCCAACCTCGGCGTGAGCCCGGTCGCAACGCCACCAGCGGTGGATAGTACGACGATTCGCGACTTCCTCGAGGCCGATCCGCTGATCGACTCTCGGGATCCGGTGGTCCAGGCAGCCGCCTCCCGCATCGTAGACACCGAGCGGAGTCCGGTGCTCGTCGCCGAGCGGCTCACCCACTGGGTGGCACGGACGATACTGCGGGGGCAGGAGACGGTGGCTCTGACCGGGGCGGCGCGGACCCTGAAGAGCCGGCAGGGGGACACCCGGGCCCACGCGGTACTTCTGGCGGCACTGGCCCGGGCCAGCGGAATTCCGGCCCGGCTGGCGGCCGGCGTCATTCGTCGGGACGGGGCCTTCCACTACTATACATGGGCCGAGGTGTACCTCGAGGGGTGGGTCCCGGTGGACCCGACCCTCGACCAATTCCCGGCCGACGCCTCACACCTTCGGCTGACCATTGGCAGTCCGGGGCGGGCCGCGGATCTGGTCCCGTACGTGGGACAAGTGCGGCTCGAACTGCTCGAGCAGAAGTAGGCAATGGGCCGCGGATGAACGCGTATAGGTTTGGCGGACCGAAGGTCCGCGAGGTGTCATCCTGAGCGAAGCGAAGGATCTACCCGGCCGCCGGCCAGATCCTTCGCTTCGCTCAGGATGACACAATAGAGAAACGAGATGATCAAACTCACCAACCTCACCAAGAAATACGGCAAGTTCACCGCCGTGGACCGGATCAATCTCGAGGTCCCGCCGGGACAACTGTTCGGCTTCCTCGGCCCCAACGGCGCCGGGAAGACGACGACATTGCGGATGATCGCGGGGATCCTGCAGCCCACCGAAGGGACCATTCAGATCGCCGGGGATGACATCCGGCTGAAGCCGATGGTGGCCAAGGCCCGGCTCGGGTTCATCCCTGACCGGCCGTACGTGTACGACAAGCTTACCGGAGCGGAGTTCCTCCGCTTCGTGGCCGCGCTCTACGGCCAGGAAGGCGAGGGCGTCGAACGGCGGATGGATGAGTTGCTCGAATTGTTCGAGCTCACCGAGTGGAAAAATGAGCTGGTGGAGACCTACAGCCACGGGATGCGGCAGAAGCTGATCATCTCCAGCGCCCTGCTCCACCGGCCGGAGGCGATCGTGGTGGACGAGCCGATGGTGGGGCTCGACCCCAAGGGGGCGCGCTTCCTGAAGGATCTTTTTCGCGCCTTCGTGAATCGGGGGGGGACCGTGCTGATGAGCACCCACACGATGGAAGTGGCCGAGGCCATGTGCGACCGGATCGCCATTATCCAGAATGGACGCATCGCCGCCTGTGGCACGATGGCTGAGCTGCGGGTGCAGACGGCCTCAGGAGACGCGAGTCTGGAGGACCTGTTCCTCAAGCTGACGGGTGGGATCGTGGATCGGGAGCTGGATGTGATCCTGGAGGCGTGAGCTGGGATTATGGGATTGGGGGATTGGGGGATTGGGGGATTGGGGATTCCGGGATCGAGGGACTGGGGTGGGTGGGTGAAGAGATGACAGATCCAAGCGAGGTAGGCCATGGCGACCGCAGTTCAATCCCAGAATCCCTCAATCCCCCAATCCCTCAATCCCCGGACGGCGCCCGGCCTGTGGACCATCCTTACCCCCAAGTGGTGCACCATCCGCACCCGGCTGCGCCAGGAGCGCTCGGGAACCAGTCCCAAATTTCTTCTCCTGGCCCTGGTCGGGCTGGGGTTCTGGAGCGCGGCGTTCGGGGTCTTCTACCGCGTCCTCAAATACGTATACGCCCAGCAGGAGGTCGGGACCGGCCTCGCGGTCAAGATCCTTGGCATGCTGCTGATCGCCTTCGCCTCGATGCTCCTCCTTTCCAACGTCGTGACGGCGCTCTCCAGCTTCTTCCTCGCCAAGGACCTCGACATCCTGGTCGCGGCCCCGGTGGACTGGCTGCGGTTCTACCTGGCCAAGCTGGGCGAAACGCTGGTGCATTCCTCCTGGATGGTCGTGCTCATTGCGGTACCGATCTTCACGGCGTACGGCATCGTGTACCACGGTGGCCCGCTCTTCCCCTTCGTGGTGGGGGGGGCCCTGCTCCCGTACCTCCTGCTTCCGGCCGTCGTCGGCTCGGCGGTGACCCTCCTCCTGGTGAATGTCTTCCCCGCCCGCCGCACTCGGGATCTTCTGAGCCTCGTCGCGCTGGGCGCCGCGGCAGGGCTGGTGCTGATGTTCCGGCTGGTTCGGCCGGAACAACTGGCGCGTCCCGACGGAACCCGGAGTCTGATCGGCTACCTGCAGGGCCTGCAGACGCCAACCAGCGCCCTGCTGCCCAGCGAGTGGGCGGCGCGAATGATCATGAACTGGCTGCTCAAAGTGCGCGACCCGCTCCCGGTGCTGTTGTTGTGGACCACCGCCCCGGCCTTCGTGGTGTTGGGCGCCCTGCTCCACCGCAGACTGTTCATCGCGGGATACTCCAAGTCCCAGGAGGGCGCGGACCGCTTCGTCCGCGGTCGGATCTGGTCGGGCGCGTTGGGGCGCCTGCTCGGCGGATTGGCACCGTCGAAACGGGAATTCATCCTCAAGGATGTGCGGGTCTTCTTCCGGGACACCCAGCAATGGAGTCAGCTGATCCTGCTCGCCGTCCTGCTCATTGTCTATCTCTTCAATATCCGCTCCCTCCCGCTCTTCTCCGGTGAGCGGGTGCCGTTCTTCCTGGTCACCCTTGTGGTGTTCCTGAACCAGGGGTTGGCGGGCTTCGTCCTGGCGGCAATCGCGGTCCGGTTCGTCTTCCCGGCGGTCTCGCTGGAAGGGAAGCAGATGTGGCTCCTGCGCTCGAGTCCGCTCGATCTCCGCTCCATGCTCTGGAGCAAGTATTGGACGGGCACCACACCGCTGCTGATCCTGGCGGTGATCATTACCACGGCCACCAACCTGCTTCTCAAGGCGTCCACTTTCATGATGGTCATCAGCCTGGGCACCGTGATCTGCCTGACGCTGGCGATCAGCTCCATGGCCCTGTGCTACGGGGCGCTCTATCCCCGCTTCGACAGTGAGAACGCCGCCCAGATTCCGACTGGCTACGGGGGGCTGGTCTTCATGATGAGCGCGATCCTGCTGCTCGGCCTCGTCATCGTCATCGAGGCTGTCCCGGTGCTGACCTATCTGCGGGCCCAACTCAACGGGGAGAGCATCCCGGTCACGACCCCGATGGTGGGGGCCTTGGCGCTGGTGGTAATCGTCTGCGCCGCGGCGACCGTCTTTCCCCTCAAGCTGGGACTCCGACGGATGCGGGAGATGGAGTTCTAGGTTGCTAAGGGCTATGGGGCTATGGGGCTATGGGGCTATGGGGCTA
>JBGPJS010000409.1:0-4072 GCA_041485505.1 Gemmatimonadota bacterium
CTACCTCTGGGGTGTGCCCGATCAGAACCTCCTGGCCGGCACCATGGACGCGGTGGTCCTGGACGGAAGCGGGCGGGTGCTCTTCAGCACCTTGCGAGACCCCGCACCGTTCGCCGCGGCGGCACGCCGGGCGACACTCGGGGAAGCCTCGGGCAGCTTCGAGGAGACGCTCGCGGGCCGGGCCTTTCTGGGCTCGGTCTGGTCGCTCTTTCTCAAGGCCGGCTTCGGGGCACCGGCGTGGACCGTGCTTCTCAGCGAAGCGCGGAGCGACGTGATGGCGCCCATGATGGAATTCAAGCGGACCTATCTCCTGGTCATGCTCCTCTGCCTCTCGGTGATCCTGCTGCTGGCGCATGATGTCATTCGCCGGAGCCTCGATCCGCTGGAGGCGCTGGGGAGGGCCACGCGGCGGATCGCGCAGCGGGAATTCGATAGCCGGGTGACGATCACCAGCGGTGATGAGTTTCAGGAATTGGGAGCCGCGTTCAACGAGATGGCCGAGGAACTCGGCCGCCAGTTCACCGCGTTGCGGGCGGAAATCGTGGAGCGGGAGCGGGCCGAGGGGGCCCTCCGGGAGAGCGAGGAGCAGCTCAGGCAATCCCAGAAGCTGGAGGCCATCGGTACTCTCGCGGGCGGGGTGGCGCACGACTTCAACAATCTCCTGACCGTCATCAACAGCTACACCGATCTCGCGATTCAGGATCTCCCTCCCGGCGACCCGCTCCGGGAGGATCTCCAGGAGGTGCGGGAGGCCGGCGAGCGGGCGACCGGGCTGACCCGTCAGTTGCTGGCGTTCAGTCGAAAACAGGTGTTGCAGCCCACCGTCCTCGATCTTCGTGGGGTGGTGGCGGCGACCGAGAAGATGCTCCGGCGGCTGATCGGCGAGGACATCGAACTGCGGAGCGTGACCACCGGGGACGCCCCGGTCATCCGGGCCGATGCCGGACAGATCGAGCAGGTCCTCGTCAATCTCGCGGTCAACGCCCGCGACGCGATGCCCGTGGGCGGGACCCTGACGATCGAGATCGCGGGAGAGTCGGGGGAGCCGGGGTGGGTCAGACTGTCGGTCACGGATTCCGGCAGCGGGATGGACGAAGCGACTCAGGCGCGGATCTTCGAGCCATTCTTTACCACCAAGGAACCGGGGAAAGGAACCGGGCTGGGTCTCTCGACGGTCTACGGGATCGTCAAGCAATCGGGCGGCTCAATCTCGGTGCGGAGCCGGCCGGGCCAGGGCACCAGGTTCACCATTCTCCTCCCCGGCGTCGAGGGTGACGCCGCGGCAGAGCCAGAGGGCCCCGACTCCAGGCTCGTCGTTCAGGGCCATGAGACCGTTCTGCTGGTGGAGGATGAAAGCGCGGTGCGCGAGCTCGCCGAGCGGGTGCTGCAGAAGAACGGCTACCGGGTGCTCGTGGCCGGGGACGGTGAGGAGGCGGTGCGGCTGGCCGACCGACACGCGGGGCCGATCCATCTGGTGGTCACGGACGTCGTGATGCCCCGAATGAGCGGGAAGGAACTGGTCGAGTGCCTGTCAGCCAGCCGACCCGAGGCGAGGTTCCTCTATACCTCCGGGTACACCGACGACGCCATCGTGCGCCACGGGGTCTCGGACCTGGGTAGGGCGTTCCTTCCGAAACCTTTTTCGCCGGATCAGCTCGCCCAGAAGGTCCGCCGGGTTCTGGACGCCACCGATGAGGCCGTGTCCTGCGAGAGTTGAGGCGCGTCCCCCCACCACACCGATGTGCCCCCTGAGTGAAGCTGGTTGCGACGACGGGCGGCCCCTCGCACATTAGGGCAGGCAGGATACTCCTCGGAGTGGTGGATCCCGCCGCGTCCTACGTTTCTCCCAGCACCAAAGAGGTCCCATGGCCAGGTTCCGTTCCCGCGGCGTACTTATCACCGCCGCCACCGTGGTGGTCGGGGTGCCGAGCGCATGGCTGCTCGCGCGGGACAAGGGGACCGCCGAGTCCATGGTGATCGCCCGGGTAAAGCGGGGCGAGTTCAAAGTCGTGGTCACCGCCTCGGGCGAGCTCCGGGCCCGCAAGTTCGTGCAGATGACGGCTCCCGCCAACTCGCAGCAGGCCGAGGTCTACCAGATGAAAATCGCCTCGATCGTTCCGGAAGGGACGGTGGTCAAGGAAGGCGAGGTCGTCGCGGAGCTTGACCGGTCGGGCATTTCCTCGAAGCTGGCGGAGGTGTCCCTGGCCTTGCAGAAGGCCGAGGCGGTGGACGAGCAGGCCATGCTCGATTCGACGCTCAATCTGTCCAAGGCGCGGGAAGAGATTCGGACCATGGAGCTGGGGCTGGAGGAGAAACGGCTGGCCAAGGAGCAGTCGGTGTACGAGGCCCCGACCATCCGACGTCAGGCGGAAATCGACCTCGAGAAGGCGGACCGCGCGCTGGCGCAGGCCAAGCTCGACTACGAGACCAAGACCGAACAGGCCCAGGCCAAGATGCGCGAGGTCGGGGCCGATCTCGCCCGGCAGAAAAACAAGCTCAAGGTGGTGCAGGACGTGATGGAAGCGTTCACGGTCCGGGCTCCGGCCCCGGGAATGGTCATTTACGCCAAGGAATGGAACGGCAAGAAGCGCACGACGGGATCCCAGGTCTCGTCCTGGGATCCGGCGGTGGCCACCCTCCCCGACCTCACCCAGATGGAGTCGGTCACCTACGTCAACGAAATCGACGTCCGCAAAATCGCGGTGGGCCAGCGGGCCGTCCTCACTCTCGATGCCGACCCCACCAAGCAGCTGACCGGCACGGTGACGGCGGTGGCGAACGTCGGCGAACAGCGCCCCAATACCGATGCGAAGGTCTTCGAGGTGAAGCTCGTGATCGACCAGGCGGATACCACGCTCCGGCCGGGGATGACCACCGGCAACGCGATCGAGACTCTCAAGGTGAAGAATGCGCTCTCCATGTCGATCGAAGCGGTCAACAGCGAACAGGGCGTCCCCTTCGTCTTCCGGCAGTCGGGCGCGCGAGTGACCAAGCAGGAGATCGAGACCGGGGCCATGAATGACGATGAGGTCGTCGTGACCCGAGGCCTGGCGGAAAACGACCGGGTGCTGTTGGCACCGCCGCACGACCGAGACCGGCTTCCGCTGGCCCGGCTGCCGGGCTCCACCGCCGGCGCCCCGCCGGCGGGCGGCGATACCGCGGCGCGGGGGACCCCGCTCTGGACCGGCGCCGACTCGGTGAAGAGTGGGGCCACACGACCGGGCGCGCCGGCCCCGTCCGGGCCCAAGCCCCGGAAGAGCTGACCGGTGCGACTGGATCGCCAGGCCCTGGCGCAGCTGCGCCGTGACATCGTAGCGCATGGACTGTTCAGCCTGCGGATCGCGGTGGAAGCGGTGGGGCACAATAAGCTCCGCGCCTCGCTCACCTCGCTCGGCATCCTCTTCGGGGTGGCCTCGGTCATCGCGATGCTGGCCATCGGCAAGGGCGCCGAGCAGGAGATCCTGGAACAGATGCGGCTACTCGGCTCCAACAACGTGGTGATCACCCCGCTGGTGGAGCAGAAGGAGGAGCAGGCCAAGGACCAGCTGCAAAAGGAAGTGAAGCGGTTCTCACCCGGGCTTACCTACGCCGATGCCCAGGCCCTGGTGCGGGTCATTCCGGCCGTGGAGGCCACCAGCGCCGAGATCGTGCTCAATACGACACTCACCCGCGAGGGGCGCCGCCGGTCGGGCAAGGTGCTCGGCGTCGACACCACCTACTTCCGACTGACCAACCTGGAGCTCGGTCGGGGCCGCTGGTTCTCGGAGCAGCAGGTGGCGCGGGGGCTTCCGGTCGCGATCATCGGCCAGGGGGTAAGCACCCGATTCTTCACCACGGAGGACCCCGTCGGCCGGCCCCTCAAGGTCGGCGATACCTGGCTCACGGTCGTCGGCGTGCTGACCGACCGACGGGTGAATGCCGATATGGTGGAGCGGCTGGGAATCCGTGATGCCAACGTGGACGTGTACGTGCCGGTGCACACCTTGCTCCTGCGCTTCCGGAACCGGGCCCAGATCACGCAGCGTGACATCGAACTGGCCGCCCGCACCGAGATGGACAATCCGGAGGAGAG
>JBGPJS010000410.1:0-4070 GCA_041485505.1 Gemmatimonadota bacterium
CATAGCCCATAGCCGTCTTTTCAGGGAAGCGTGATGGAACCCAGGACTCGCGGGCCCCGTGCCCCAGTCGCCGCAGGGACGTTACCCGGCTGACCGTGTATCGTGAGGTACCCGAGCAGAGCGAACGCCACCGCCTCCTTGGCGTCGCCGCTGAAGAACACCTCTTCGAAGTGGCGAATCTTCCACTGGTCCAAGCGTCCGGCCAGCATTTCCATCAACACCGGATGGTGCGCCCCCCCGCCCGAGACCACCAGCTCTCCGCCGCCGGGGACCCAGCGTCGAATCGCCTCCGCGATGCTGGCGGCGGTGAGGGCGGCGGCGGTCGCGACCCCGTCCGCTCCGCTCGCCCGGTGATGAAGCTCCTTGGCGTAGCCGTCCCCGAAGCGCTCCCGGCCGGTGCTCTTGGGGGGCGGGGCACGAAAGAACGGATCGCTCAACAGTTCCCCCAGCAGGCGTTCGTTGACCCGGCCCTTGCGGGCGATCCGCCCGTCCCGGTCGAACGGCTGTGAAGGATCCACCAACCTTGCCACCGCATCGATGATCGCGACCCCCGGTCCGGTATCGAAAGCGAAGGCTCCATCCTCCAGGGCACGGCGCGGCACGTAAGTGAGGTTGGCCATTCCTCCGATGTTCAGCAGGACCCGCGGCTGCTCCGGGTGGCCAAACAGCAGAATATCAGCCATGGGTATGAGCGGCGCACCCTGCCCGCCGGCGGCCACGTCTCTCGACCGGAAATTGCTCACCACCCGGACTCCGAACCGCTCGGCCAGCACCGCGGGCTCTCCCAGCTGCCAGGTGACGGTCGGCGGTTCATGCCAGATGGTTTGTCCCGGGAACGCGATGAATGAGAGCGCGGAGGCTTTGGTGTGTCCCCCGATCAGGGCCGCCTCGACCGCCCTGCCCGCCCATTCCGCCGTCTCCACGTGAAGCCGCGCCAGTTCACGGGGGCCCGCGTCCACCAGCCCGCGCCGAAGCTGACTTCGCTGCTGGTCGGAATAGGGTAGGGAGACGAAGTGGATCAGGGTGCAGTGAGTGGGACTCTCGAATCGGACCAGCGCCGCATCCACGCCGTCCAGAGAGGTACCGGACATCAGTCCGACCGCCAGCGTGGGGCGTTCGCTCACGCGGGCGACACCGGCGGCGGATCACCCACAATGGCGCGCAGCCGGCCGTGCTGCTCCTGGAGCAGGCGCTCGGCCTCTTCCCTGGCAACCCCGCGCTTGACCATGACGATGGCGATCTTGACGCTGCCCCCGGCGGCATCGAGGGCGGTCCGGGCCTTCCCGCGTTCGATACCCGTCGTCTCGACCAGAATTCGCTCGCTCCGGTCCACCAGTTTGTCGTTCCACGCCTGCACATCCACCATCAGGTTGCCGTACACCTTTCCCAGTCGCACCATCGCCCCGGTCGTAATGGTGTTGAGCACCAGTTTGGTGGCCGACCCCGCCTTCATGCGAGTCGAACCGGTGACCACCTCCGGCCCCACCAGCAGAGTGATGCACACATCGCAGGTGTCCCGGAGGATCTGGGGTGGATCGCTGCAGGAAAGAAAGGCCGTTCTGGCACCCAGGGCCTGGGCCCGGCCCAGAGCCGCCCGCACGAAGGGCGTGGTCCCGCTCGCCGCGATCCCGATGACGACGTCCGTGGCCGAGACCCGGTTCCCGTCCATCTCGCTGATTCCCGCGTTGAGATCGTCCTCGGCCCCCTCGACCGATCGCGCCAGCGCCCGGTATCCCCCGGCGATGATCCCCACCACCATATCCGGCTTGGTTCCGAAAGTGGGGGGACACTCCGAGGCATCGAGCACGCCGAGCCGACCACTGGTACCGGCACCCACATAGAAAAGCCGCCCTCCGGCGCGGAAGGCGGTCTCCACCAGCTCGATCGCCTGGGCGATCTCCTGCCGGGCCCGTGCCACCGCCTGCGGCACCGTCGCGTCCTCGGCGTTGATGAGGTCGACGATCTCGAGCGCCGAGGCGACATCGAGCGCGGTGGTGCGAGGGTTGCGGCGTTCGGTCAGTCGGGGATCAGACATCGGGACCCCCGACAGGAAATAGCCGCGGATAAACGCGGAACACGGATAGACCGGCGCGGATTCGAGTCAGACAGGCCATGGGGTCGGATGGAATCATAACCCCATGCTTTCGAACCTCGCGAGGGAAAGGGCCGGGGGGGACCTCCCCAGCGTAGGCGAAAGCCAAGGTGGCCTGCCTCTGCCGCCGTGCCAGACCATCAACAACGGCACCGAGGGGGACTAGATTGGAGTCGTCGCCAGATAACCCTGCTCCCTTCAATCGACCTGCGGCAACCGGGGACCTCGTGCGGGCACGACTGATTGCTTCCCTGCTCCTCTCGGCGGCCGCTGCCTGCGCCGGACCCGCACCCGCGCCGGCCCCGGCGCCCACACCGGAACCCGCGCCGCCAACCGCGGTCGAAGCCCCGGCGCCCGAGGCGTCTGGAATCAGCGGCATCAACCCCGCTTGGCCACTCGCGGGCAAGGCGAGAGTGGTCGAGGGCCCGCACGCGATGGTGGTCTCGGGCAGTCAGATCGCGAGCGACGTGGGGCGGGACATTCTCCGGCAGGGCGGCAACGCGGTGGACGCCGCCGTCGCCATCGGGTTCGCCCTCGCCGTGGTCCACCCCGAGGCCGGAAACCTCGGAGGCGGCGGATTCATGATTTTCCGGATGGCGGACGGCACCGAACGGGCACTCGATTACCGGGAGATGGCCCCGGGCCGCGCCACCCGCAACATGTACCTCGACGAAAAAGGAGAGCCGACCGGCAAGAGCCTCACCGGCCACCTGGCGGCGGGGGTGCCGGGCGCAGTAGCCGGCTTGACCGAGGCCCATCGGAGGTTCGGCCAGTTGCCCCTGGCGGAGGTCATGGCACCGGCGATCCACTTGGCGAGCGTCGGGTTCATCGTGGACGACTACCGGAGCGAATCGATCCGGGGGGATAGCGCGCGGCTCGTCCTCTTCGCTGGCTCCCGTGCCTCGTTCCTCCCCGGCGGGCGGCCGCCGGTGCCCGGTACCCGGCTGGTTCAGCTCGATCTGGCCCGAACCCTGGAGGCCATCCGGGACAGCGGTGCGGCGGGGTTCTACCGTGGCCCCGTCGCCGACCTGATCGTGGCCGAGATGGAGCGGGGCGGCGGCATCATCAGCCAAGAGGACCTGGCCCGCTATCACACCGTCTGGCGCCAGCCGATCCGCATCAACTACCGCGGCTACACCGTGCTCTCTATGCCGCCCGCCTCCTCCGGTGGCACCACCTTGGCCGAGATCCTGAACATCATGGAAGGCTTCGACCCGTTGCCGCCCTTCGGGTCCCCTGAACTGCTGCACCGTGAGGCCGAAGCGATGCGATGGGCCTTCACTGACCGCAACACCTACCTCGGCGACCCCGACTTCGTGACAATGCCACTCTACCGGCTGCTATCGAAACGGTACGCCGATTCGCTGCGGCGCCAGATCGATGTGGCCCACGCGACACCTACCCCGACGTTCGACCCCTCTCTCCATCAGGGATCGTCGACCACGCACTACTCCGTCGTCGACGCCGAGGGCAATGCGGTCAGCTGTAGCACCACCCTCAACAACCTCTACGGCAGCGCGGTGACGGTCGCGGGCGCCGGGTTCCTGCTGAACGACGAGATGGACGACTTCGCCTCGGCACCCGGCAAACCCAATATGTATGGCCTGATCCAGGGGGAGGCCAACGCCATCGCACCGGGGAAACGGATGCTTTCCGCCATGACGCCGAGTGTGGTGCTCGATCCTGCTGGGAAGCTGTTCATGGTGGTCGGGACGCCGGGCGGGCCGACGATCATCACCCAGGTCTATCACGTCGTCTCCAACGTGATCGACCATCACATGCCCCTACCCGACGCGGTGGCTGCGCCCAGGATGCATCACCAGGCACTCCCCGACTCGATCCGCCTGGAGCGGAACGGATTCCTGCCGGCCGCGATCTCGGCCCTGGAAGAGATGGGACACCATGTGGAATATCGGGCCCGATGGGGAGACGTCGAGGCGATCATCCGGACGGCCGACGGTTGGCAGGGAGTGAGCGA
>JBGPJS010000411.1:0-4050 GCA_041485505.1 Gemmatimonadota bacterium
ACCAGGCGCGGCGCGATCGAGAACGCGAGCGCCACGGCGACCGCGCCGAGGATCAGCGAGGCGGTGAAGCCGATCAGGGGCTCGATCTCGCGCCGGACCGAGGCCTCGCGAATGGCCCAGGAGAGGAAGGTGGGAAGCAGGATCGCCTTGATGAGAAAGGTGCCCGCCGACAGCCCCACGGTGTGGATCGACCACGCGGGATGCAGGGCGATGGGCAAGGCCGCCAGCAGCCCTCCCTGGATGGCCGTGGCGCGGATGGTGGAACTCAGCCGGGTGGTGCCCAGCACCCAAAAGTTGGTGAGCACCACACAGAGCAGGAGAAGTTCATGCAAACCGGACATGGGTCACCGGAGCAGGAGAATGACGCCGAACGTGGCGAGGGCGGAGGCCGCCACGAGAAACTGGGGAACCCGGTTCATCCGGAGTCGGGCCATGCTCGATTCCACGATCCCCACCCCGACCGCGACCAGCCCCAACCCACCGACCAGCACCAGGGCGGCCAGCCACCCGGGAAGCAAGCCCCGAGGCACCAGGACGCTGACGACCAGCGCGCCAAAGAGGGCGAGTTTGACGGCGTTCCCGTACAGGATCAGGGCCAGCTCCGGCCCGCTGTGGTCCAGCACGATCACTTCGTGGATCATGGTGAGTTCCAGGTGGGTGCCGGGGTCGTCGACCGGCACCCTCGAGGTCTCCGCGAGGGTCAGCATGAACAAGCCGGCGCCCGCCAGAACCAACGATGGAACCGCGCTGGCCCAGACGCTCGCCAGCCGCTCCCCCAGCATCCCCGCGAGGGAAAGCTCGCCGGTAGCCAGGACCAGCACGGTGAGGCAGAGGAACAGGGCCGGCTCCGCAAACGTGGAGATGGTGACCTCTCGGCTGGCCCCCATGCCCTCGAAGCTGGAGCCGGTGTCCAGTCCGGCCAGAACCAGGGCGAAGCGGCCCAGGCCCAGCAGCCCCGCGAACGCCACCAGATCTCCGGCGAAGCTGAGCAACGCGGTATGGCCATCGAGGGGAAGGAGCATGGCCGCGACCAGTACGGTCGCGACCACGACAATCGGCCCCAGCCGGAACACCGGTGTGGTGATCCGGCTGTAGACCACGTTCTTCCGGATCAGCTTGGCCAGATCGAAATAGAGCTGCAGGATGGGCGCGCCCCGCCGGCCCGTCAGGAACGCTCTGGTGCGGGTGGCGATGCCGGGCAACGCGGGAGCCACGGCCAGGACGACCACGAGGGTGATGAGAGGCCCGAGCCTCACGGTGCGCCCTTCCATTGCATCAGGTAGTACAGCAGGACCAGCAGCGTGGAGACCACCGACAAGAGGTACCAACGGATCCGGGCGCCTTGCCATCCCCTCAGACGCTGACTCAGGCTCTCGAGTGCCCGCCAAGTCGGCAAGGCGGCTCCGTCCTGAACCAGATCTAGTGGATGGGAATGAAAGGCCGTCGGCTCCCGGGCTTCCTGCACCCCCGCCAACGGTCCGAATGCGGTCAGCAGCGGCGCCGCGTAGGAAGAGGCGCTGTATTGCATCCGAGGCGTCAGCGGCGGTCCGGCGCAAGCCCAGGTGTCGCCGGCGGGGGCCTTTCCCGGGCGCCTCAGAAACCCTCGCAGCAACATCAGGGCGCCGGCAGCCAGAACGACCCCCATCGCCATGGCCGAGACCCGCACAGCGGCCTCGATCCACTCCCCATACACCTCGGTAATGCCATCGCTCGGGTGAAGCACGCTAGTCACGACCAGCCGAGCCGGGCTCAGCACCAGCACCGGCAGCAGTCCAATGACCACACAGGCGGCGGCCAGCACCAGCGTGGGCACCACCATTCCGACCCGGGGTTCTCTCACCACGAGGCCGCCCTTGAGCGGCGCTCGAGGCTGTCCCAGGAACAGCACGCCATTCAGCTTGCTGAAGCAGGCCAGGGCCAGGCCGCCGATCAGCGCCAGACCAGCGGCCCCAAGCCCGGCGAAGCGGATGGCCGCATGTGATTGCGCCGCGGTGAGGAGCCCTCCGAACACCACCCACTCACTGACGAAGCCATTGAGCGGCGGCAAGCCCACGATCGCCACGGACCCCACCCCGAACGCCACCGCCGTCAGCGGCATCCGGCGTCCCAGGCCACCCAGCTGATCGATCACCTGCGTCCCCGTCGCCCGCACCACCGCCCCCGCTCCCAGAAACAAGAGGCTCTTGAACAGGGCATGGTTCAGCGTGTGCAGCACCGCCCCCGTGAAGCCCAACACCGCCACTACCGGCTGTGCATAGGCCAGCCCCAGGACTCCCACCCCCATTCCCAGCAGGATGATTCCGATATTCTCCACGCTATGGTAGGCCAGCAGCCGCTTGAGATCGTGTTGGGCCAGGGCCCAGAGGACGCCCAACACTCCCGACACCAGCCCGAGTCCGAAGAGGGTCCACCCAAACCAGGCCGGTGGTGGCCCCAGCAGGCTGATCACCCGCAGCAGCCCGTAGATCCCCATCTTGAGCATCACGCCCGACAGCACAGCGGACACGTGAGACGGCGCCGCGGCGTGCGCGCCCGGCAGCCAGAAGTGCAGCGGCACCACGCCGGCCTTGATCCCGAACCCCACGAGGGCCAACCCGAGCGCGAGGGTGCGCTCCGCGCTGGCGACCTGATTCCCCGCGGCGAGATCAGCAAACGTGCGACCCTCGGCGTGGACACTCAGGGCGGCGAACATCCCGATGAGGACGAGGGTACTCAGATGGGTGAGCACCGTGTAAATGAGACCGGCTCGCCGGACCTCGGCGCGGTCGCTCTCGAACATGACGAGGAGATAAGCGCTCAGCGCCATGACCTCCCACGCGGCCAGGAACGGCACTATGGCCTGGGCGGTCACCACCCCGGTCAGCCCCACCAGGAGAACGGCGAACAACGCGTGCGCCGCGGCCACGTTGCGGTGCCCTCGCTCCAGGGCGAGGTAAGTTGTCCCGAACACACCCGCGGCGGCCCCGACGCCAAGAATCGCCAGGAGGAACCAGGACGAGAGAGGATCGAGGGCAAAGGCCCACGGGCCCCCGGGAAGCGACCCCGAGAGTGAGGCCGCCGAGGCCGGGGAGCCACTGAGAGTACCGATGGCGGAGACAGCCCCCAGGGTGCAACCGCCGAGGATCAAGGCGGCGTAGAGCCGATCGGCGGCGCGGGGCCAGCGTCGAAAGAGGACCGCCCCGGCGCCACCCGCCAGGATGAGGCTGACCCCCCAGCAGAGAGCCCTCACGGTTGCCGCACGATCGCGGCGAAGAGCGCGCCCAAGAGGATGAGCACCGTCAGCACCATGTACTGCAGGTATCGAGTGACCCGGCCCTCTTGCAGCGGACGCAGGGCCCCGGCCACCGCGCGGGCCCGTTCCCAGAGCGGGAGGACCAGCCCGTCGAGGACTCGGTCTTCCGGGTCAGTGGCCAGCGAGGTGGCATCAAGTTCGACGACGGGTGCGGCGATGGATCCGAAGGCCCGTAGCACGGGCGCACTGAAGGACGAGGCCGTGTATTGCATCCGGGTGCCGGGTTGAGCGTAGGCACACCCCCACGTGAGACTGACGGCCGGATCGTGAAATCGACCAGTCCGGCGGCGGAGGTACCAAATCAGGGTCACCATCCCGGCCAGTAGCGCGGCGACAGCGCCGAGGGCCGGCAGCGCGCCTTGGAGGATCGCGGCGGCATCACCAGTCTGCGGGCCGGTCGCACCCAAGATGGTCTGAACCACAGCGGACGCCGGTCGCACGGCAATGGCGGGGTAGCTGCCCACCACGAGGCAAAGGGCAAGCAGCGGTATCATGGGGGCTACCAGGCCCCAGTCATCGCGAACCAGAAACTTCCGACCCCGGGGTTGCCCCAGAAAGACGCCCCCGGCAACCCGGCTGAAGCAGACCAGGGCCAGCGCGCCGATCAGACCGAGTCCCGCGATGCCGAGGACCACGAGGGCCAGGAAGCCGGGACTCTGTGCCCCCCGGAGCAGGCCCTGTACTGCGATCCATTCGCTAACGAAGCCGTTGAGTGGCGGCAATCCCACGATCGCCACCGACCCCACCCCGAACGCCAC
>JBGPJS010000412.1:0-4046 GCA_041485505.1 Gemmatimonadota bacterium
CATTCGCATCGGGGGGCTCCTCACCTTTGCCCGCCTCACCCGCCAAGGCGACGGGAGCGAGTTTGCGCGCACCATCATTCCGCGGCTCAAGCTCGAGTATCAGCCCAAACGTTCCCTCTTTTTCCGCCTGGTGGCCGAATACCGGGCCGATCGGCTGGCGGCGCTGCGGGATCCGGCGACCGGAGCACCGTTGCTGATCGGCGGCAGCCCCGCCGGTGGGAGCGAATCCAATCGCCTCCGGCTCGACTGGCTCGCTTCCTACGAGCCGGTGACCGGGACGGTCGCCTTCTTCGGCTATGGCGCCACGCTGGACGAGCCGCAGCCGCTCGGCTTCTCGAAGTTCCAGCGAGTAAACGACGGGTTCTTCGTAAAGCTGGCCTATCAGTTCAGACGGTAAGCGGCGAGCGACAAGCCGGGTCGGCCGGATCCTCACCCAGCACCCAGCACCCAGCACCCAGCACTCAGCACTCAGTACTCAGTACTCTCCACCGTGACACTCGCCCTCCCGTCCTCATCGTACTCCAGGATGACCCGCCAGGGCCGGCAGCACACCTGACAGTCCTCCACGTACTCCTGGGACGAACCACCCCCCGGATCGAGCGCCACGGCGTTCATTTCCCCGCAGTAGGGACAGCGTACTTCGGCCTCACACTCGGCGACCCCATCGCCCAGGGGGAATTCCTCGTCCAGCTCATCCGGGTCGAGCATCAGTCCTTAGGCTTTCCGGCCCCCAGCTCGGCCGCATGCTGCCGCGCAAAAGCGATCCTGGCCGCCTCACTCCCTGGCGCGCGTTCCGCGAAGGTTTCATAGAGCGCCGCCGCCTCGGCGTCCTTTCCCTGATTCTCCCGGATATAGGCGAGGGGAAAATAGGGCTTGGCGTACCACGGTTCGAGGTCGATCGCTTTCTGGAATTGCTCCTCCGATTCCTCGTAGCGCCGGGCATTGAACAGCGCCCCGCCGTACTGGTAGCGCAGTGTCGGGTCGTCTTCCTTGACCTGGACCGCGAGGTCGTACTCCTTCACGGCCTGACTGGTGTCTCCGCGGGCCTCAGCCATTGCACCCAGAGCGGCGTGGGCCGGGAAAAAGGAGAGGTCGGTCAGCAGGGCTCGGCCGTAGTACTCCCGGGCGGAATCGGCCTGACCCTGAACTTCAAACAGCTTGCCGATGCTGAACTCCAGGAGCGCCTTGTCGGCGAAGACCCGCAGCAGGGACTCCTCCAGCTCCTTCACCCGGTCGAGCACGGCATTGATGTCGGCCCGGGCGCTGTCGTACTGGAGCAGGGGCACGTAGGCCAGGGCTCGATCCAGATGGACATCCACGTCTCGAGGGTACCGTTTGAGCGCCTCGCCATAGCTCTTGACGGCGTCCGCGAATCGCCCCGCCGAGTGCGCCATCCAGCCGGAGAATCTGGGTGACCCTCGGCCGAAATCCAGGAGACTCAGCTCGTTGTCAGAGGCACTGCGGATCCACTCGTCCACCAGCATCACATCGAACCGCCGATCCAACAGCGGATTGCGGAGCAACGCCTGGTAGTCCAGGGAATCGGCCTGGAGCACCTCGGGCAGCTTCCGAACGTAGCCTTTCCGAAGGAAGTAGTCGGTCAGATTCCGCGGATCGAGCGACAGCAGGATCGCAACCGCCCGCGCATACCTCGGCTCCGCCCAACCGGGCTCGAGGCGGATGGCCCAGTAGAAGGCGGCGGCCGCCTCCTTCGGCCTCCGGGGAAGCAACGAAATTCCCTGGTAGTAGTAGGCCGCGGCGCTGTTGCTGTCCCGGCCAGGATCGAGAATGGGGCGTTTGGGCTCCCTGGCACCGTCTTTCTGAGCCTGCAGCAGGGATAGCCCGCCGCACCCCAGAGCCAGGACGAGAAGCATCGCTCGCATTGATCAATCTCCCCAGTTTGCCGCGGCGCGACGAAGACGCCACTCATCCCTTGCCCCACCTGAGGGCGGCCTGCATGATTGATCTCCCCCGCCCGACCACCCCGTCTTGAGAGTCCTATGCGGCGCACCCGATTTCTCGGTACCGGATTCGCGGTTCCCGATCGTGTCGTCACCAACGAGGATCTCGCCAGCGTCATGGACACCTCGGACGAGTGGATCCGCACTCGTACCGGCATCCGCGAGCGTCGCTGGGTCACCGAAGGAGAAACCGGGGTGGACTTGGCCCTCCGGGCCTCCCACGCGGCCCTCGACATGGCGCAGCTCGCGCCCAAGGACCTCGACGCCATCGTGTACGCGACCAGCACTCCTGATCATTTCGTTCCCGGGGGCGGAGTCTTCCTGCAGCGCCGGCTCGGCCTGTCGGGGATCCCCGCGCTGGACCTGCGCACTCAGTGCAGCGGGTTCATCTACAGTCTGTCAGTCGCGGACGCCTGGATCAAGTCGGGGGAATTCCATCGGGTGCTGGTCGTGGGCGCTGAGGTGCAATCCACCGGCATGGACGTCTCGAGCCGGGGGCGGGATACGGCGGTGCTCTTCGCCGACGGAGCCGGTGCGGTCATTCTTGAAGGCGCCGAGACTGACGACCAGGGCATCCTGGCGATGGACCTGAAAGCCGACGGCAATTTCGCGGAAATGCTCTGGGTGGATGGTCCCGGCTCCATGTATCATCCCCGAGTGTCCCGGGAGCACCTGGAGGCCGGGCGCTACTACCTTTTCATGGATGGCAAAGAGGTGTTCCGCCATGCGGTCACCCGGATGCCCGAATCGGTGCGCACCGTTCTGGCCAAAGCCGGGCTCCGCGCCGAGCAGATCAGCCTGCTGCTTTCGCATCAGGCTAACCTCCGCATCTCGGAGGCGGTCCAGAAGAACCTCGGCCTCCGCGATGACCAAGTCTACAACAACATCATGCGCTACGGGAACACCACGGCCGCGACGATTCCGATCGCCCTGGACGAATGCGTCCGCGCCGGGCGCGTCAAACGGGGTGACCTGGTCGTCATGACCGCATTCGGGGCGGGATTCATGTGGGGGAGTGCGGCCGTGCGGTGGTGAAAACCGTAGGGGCGACCCACTGGGTCGCCCCTACATGGTCAAGGATACTTCCTCTGGAAATACTCCCGACTGCGGGTCGCCTTGGCCATCCAGATCAGCTCGTCATCGTCTTCATCGTGCACGAACAGGTGGAGTGCGCCCGGCCAAAGGGTCGCCTGGAGAGACCACTCGCAGGCGGGGGCCTGGAGAACGAACTGGAGTGCCCCTCCCCCCGCGTCGGTGAGGTGGACCTTGCTGGCCCGCTCGAGTGTCACCTCCGCGGGGAGCCCCGCTTTCGCGGCCTCTTCCGGATTCAGTTTCAACTCCGCGGAGCTCCACGAAGGGAAAACCACCTCTCCGCGGATTGGAGTCACATCTTCGCCTTCAGGAAGTTCGAATACGGCGTCCCACTCGCCGATCAGGTCCCAGGCATGATCCATGGGACCGATATTCGGAATCATAACCCTTGGGTGCCTCGCCATCGTGAGCCTCCCTGTTAGGGTTTTTGGAAGGGTCGGTGGTTCGGGGAGACGCGGCAATCATCTCCCACCCACACGAACGACCTTCATGGAACACCGGTCGGCAGCCTCCAGTCTGAATCTTTCGATCGAACGTTTCGTACTGTAACGCGCATCAGTTGCCGCTGCACCCCTGTCACGAGAGAGCAAAATGATCACCACACTTTATATCGCCATCGTCGTTGCCGCCACGATTGGGGGCTTCCTGATCGCCCGCCGCTTTGTCCGCAAGCGCCTCCGTTTCGTCGATGCGGTGCGGTCTCCCGCAGCTCCCTGGATCGCCGGCCTTCTCGCAGCGATCGTGGCCTACCCGGCGGCGCTCTTGCCCCTCGTCACCCACACCGCCACCACCCTTTTCGGAGTGGGCGCGGGGCTGGGCACGGCCAGTGGGGTGAAGGCGCTGAAGCGAGGGGAGGAGTAGAGGCGGGCAGGCAGGCGGGCAAACAAGCGGAGGTTCGGTCAGAAAGATTTCGAATAACCAACCCATCGACACGTGTGGTCGGCCCGTCTGCCCGTCTGCCCGCCTGCCCGACTATTTTCCCCCCATGCCCAC
>JBGPJS010000413.1:0-4042 GCA_041485505.1 Gemmatimonadota bacterium
AGGCACGCCAGGATGGGAAGGAATTCGAGATCACCTGGCCGAATGTGCTTCGGGTTGACACCATCCTGCGCCCGGTCTTGACCGCAGACTGGGATAAGGTGACGCCCCTGGTCATCGACCCAGCCCAAGTACCGATGCGTACCGACATTGCACCAGCGATCGGCGGTGCGGCGGACTGGGACAAGATCACCGTCATCGATCTAGAAAAGCTGCCTGAGGAGTTCCGGTTCCAACGACTGGTGTTCAAGGCGGCGGAGAAGGCGCTGGCGGAGACCAAGCACAACTTTACCGGGAATCCGGCGTACCTCCGGGTGCAGCTGATTCGATTGATGGAGCAGTTTCTTGCGTCGGACCGGGTCCAGGTTGCCTCGGTCTATCATGGGGAGGATCTGCGTCGGCGGATTTTGATTGCGTTGAGTCTAGACCGGGCGGCGCAGCATCTGATTCGGTTTGTGAACGAGCAGAACGCCGAGCGGATCGAGTTGGTGTTCGACGAGGATCAACCAATCGGGTCCACGGGTTACTCGCGGGTCTGGTACACCACCCGACAGACGCGCCCGACCCGGAAGTCCCAGATCAGTGACCTGATCGTGGATAGCGCTTGGGAGGCCTACGCCGCCGAGCAGTTCGAAATGAGCGACCTGGTGCAGGCGTACGCCAAGAATGAGCGGCTGGGGTTCCAGATCCAGTATCTTTGGAATGGCTCTCGGCGTCGGTTCATTCCGGATTTCTTAGTCAAGCTGGCCAACGGCAAGACCCTGGTGCTCGAGATCAAGGGCCAGGATTCAGAACAGAACAAGGCGAAGCGCGATGCGTTGGATTTGTGGGTGCGGGGGGTGAATGCGCATGGAGGATTTGGGGTGTGGAGTTGGGATGTGGCGTTCGAGATGGCGGAGATTAGGGACGTGCTCCACAAGCAGGCCAACTAAGCGTGGTTCGCCTGGTTTGCTCCCTCCATAACTGCCGATCAATTGTCGGCGATGTTGATTAAGAGAGCACTTCGACTACACCAGGCCTTGACAAGGGACGCGGCTTTCGATGGCTACCAGACAATGATTTGGCGGGAGATTCCAGCTGGTTGGGCCGCTCTGGGCGGTGCGCTTCTTGGTGGCTTCCTTGCCGAGCTCCATTCAGTGCTGCAAGGGAGCAGGGAACGTCGACGCGCACTCCGCCTTCTCTTGAATCAGCTGCTAGAAATCCGCTTCGAGATCCTTCGTAGAGATCCAGCGCTTATTCTCGAGCTTCTACGCGATCTCAGCAGACGGTACTTTAGGGACGCCTCTCTTGAGGCCATCGAGGAGCATCCGGTATTTCGGAACATCGCTTCGGTGGCTGTTAAGTCATTTGCCTCCGGATCTCTGAATGCGAGTTATTCGGACGCCGTTAAGCAACTTGCTCCCTACAACCCCCTCTTCACATATCGGCTGTCAAGTGACGACAGGTTCTTTCGGTTTGAAGCGCAGATTGACAATTATTTCACCGGCATCGCGACGGTTCCAGAGGTTGCGGCCGATCCAAATACTCCAAGGATCGTCGGCCCTGCTCGAAAGGCTGCCCTTGAGGCCGCCCACAGAGAGGCCGTTCAGGAACTTGCGGCCAGTATTCTTCTTGTAGCCGGGAAGCTTTGGACTCTGACTCAGATGAGTGCACGGTCCGCCATTCGACGACAGGAATCTCGTCCCACAATCCCGGCCGATTGGGCTACAATGTTCGAGAAGATTCTGAGGGAGGCCGGAATGCCGGTGGTGGGACTTACCTCTGATGGAGCCGCGGCGCCGGAGTCCCATGTCGGCTAGCATTGTCGTCAGCTGATGGATTTGTGGAATTGGCCTGGCCCGCCCGGCAGTCTTGCAGCAGCTTGGACTGCAGAATGCGGCCGTGGATGAGGAACGCGAAGGATGTACTAGGCCAGATCGGGATGGTGATTCGTCGGTAGGGCGCATAGTGCGCTCGGCCGAACTATTCCTCTGGAGACATATGTCTGTGCGGGCATAATTCCCCGAAACTGCCTTCGGAAGAATTGCCATCCAAGACGGCCGTGCGGACGCGCCAGCCGCGCTGGGAACGGCGGATTCCGGCCCTGGAGAGCAACTCGTCTAGCAGGATGTTCTTCATGCGGCAGTGCGTGGAACGGTCCCCGCTTCGGGCCCGGGGTCTTTCGATGCTCACCTTCGCCATGTCGTTCCGCAGATGCCTGCTCCCGTTGGGATCATATCGGGCTTGGTATGGGGCCTCGTGGGGTCAGGGTTGTCGTGCCTGGGGGCGGGGAGATCGCCACGACCCTTCGGGCCTCGCGATGACTGCCTGGGGGGATCGCCGCGGCCCTTCAGGCCTCGCGATGACTGCCTGGCGAGGTCGCCAACGCTCTCCGGACCTCGCAATGACCGTTTGGAGAGGCTGCCACCGCCCTTCGGGTCCTGCGCTTACCGCCTGGAGAGGTCGCCACGGGCCTTCGGGCATCGCGATGACAGCTTGAGGCGATCGCTACGGCCCACCGCACCCCTTGATGACCGCTTGATGAGATCGCCACGGCCCTCCGGGCCTCGCGATGACGGCTTGAGGCGATCGCTACGGCCCACCGCACCCCTTGATGACCGCTTGATGAGATCGCGACGGCCCTCCGGGCCTCGCCCTTACCGCCTGGAGAGGTCGCCACGGCCCTTCGGGCCTCGCGATGACAGTACTGGGGGGCGCGCCAGCCGCCCCGAGACTCGAACTCCCTCCTCCGAAACGCCCGCCCCCTCCGCCGGCGAGCCACCGCAGGGCTCGGAGCAGCGGTACGATCGCGCCGGGCCGAGCGACGGTTCGAAAAAGAGGACAGGGGAGCGTCCAGAAAAGTGGACACCGGGCCTCGGGCCGGTCCCCCGGGATCACTTGGTACGGGCGGTCCGCTGGTGCCGAACGGCCGCTCGAGCCAAGGCCCGCGTTCCTCGTTCCGGCACAAGAACTTGGACCGCATCCGCAACGCCGCATAACCCGCACGCTTTTCCGCGCCCTGGAGCGTTTCGAATCAGACTGGCACGGCTCTCGCCTTCCCCCCGTTCCCGTCGGCCGCCTGGTCCGGTGTGGGCCGATCGCCCTGCCCCTCGAACGAGGGGAGCGCTCCCTGACCACCGGACTGAAACCGAAGGAGGCAGGGTATGAGAGCCATGATTCGTCTGAAGCTGGAGATGGCCGCGCGGGTGCGCGACTTTCTCCGCAACCACCCGCTGGAAGGCCCCGGGTTCACCGCCGCCGTCGCCTGGTTCGACGCGCTGCTGGCCCGCGCCACCGGCCACTCCACGCTCCAGCAGGACGGGATCGCCACGTCGCGGGGCTCGACCCTGAAGCGTGCCGAGCTCCGGACCGTGCTGCGAGAGAGCCTGCTGCGGCACCTGTCCGGCGTCGCCCTGGTGGCGTCGCGGGAACGGCCCGAATTCGGCTCGCTGTTCGTGCTGCCAGCGAGCAACGTCACCCACCTCTCGTTCCTCACTGCCGCAGGCCGGATGCTGACGGAGGCCGAGGCGAACAAGGAGTTCCTGGCGAGCAAGGGGCTGGGCGAGGCCGCGCTCGACGACATCCGCAAGGCGCTCACCGAGCTGGAGGCGGTCGATGCCACCAGCCGGACCGCGCGGGCCAACCACGTCGGCGCCCGGGCCGACCTGGAGGCAGTCGCCGCGGAGATCATCGACCAGGTGAAGCTGCTGGACGGGGCGGTGCGCTATCGGTTCCGGAACGACCCGGAGCTGCTCGCCGCGTGGAAGAGCGCCCGGAACGTCGCCACCCGGTCCAAGAAGTCCGCCGAGGCCCCGGTGCCCCCGGAAGGCACGGCACCGCAGGCGCCGCCCGCGGCAGCGGCGTAGCGGGAAGCAAGGGAGGAGGGAGGAGGGAGGAGGAGTTCCTCTTCCCTCCTCCCTCCGCGCTCCTCCCTATTTTCCTGTCATGCCCCCGCGCTTCACTCCGGCGCTCCTGGCCCTCGCGGCCGAGCCCGACGCCCTGACCCATGAGGCGATCTGGCAGCTCCTGCCCCGGCCGGACCGCATCGTCGCGCTGACCGACGTCC
>JBGPJS010000414.1:0-4038 GCA_041485505.1 Gemmatimonadota bacterium
AGGGCGGCCTGCGAGGCCGCCGCAGGCCGGGGGCCTGCCCCACTCAGAGCCTTGGAACGGTTTCAGGTGGTCGAGGTACTAGCGCTGAAGTATTGTTTTGACTAGCCGGGCCTCGGGATCACTCAAAGCGGTAACGGAGCGCCTCAGCGACGGCTCGGTACCCGATTCGGCGGTAGATGGAATTTGAGGTTGTATTACCGAGGTCGGTGTGCAGGATGCATCGGTATCCGCTGCTGCGGATGCGTTGCGAGAGATCGCCGACACACGCGGCGGCATAGCCGCGCCCTCGCTGGTTCGGAGGTGTGTAAACGCCTTGCACCCGAACTACGCCCGCCACCGGTTCGCGATTGGCCGCCATCGACTTAGGTTCGCCGTCGTCCCAGAAGAACAACTGTCCGGAGGATAGCCACCGGTCCACGTAAGTTTCGGCAGCGGTTCCGTGGTCGCCGACCGAATCCTGAAATCCACGAGTCCAGGCGATTGCCAGGTCCCGATCCCGGGCGACAGCATTGCGAAGCTTGCCCGCGATGCCGGGTTGCGGTGTTACTTCGACCACTTCGTAGAGGCGCTGCCCCTGGAATGGGATCGCCGCAGATTTGCAGCGCTCCGTCCATTGCCCGGCGAAGCATGCCGCTGTGGCGGCGTCGCCGTTGATACCGGGGAGCGACACTCCCTGGTCCACGATCGCATCCACCATCCTCGCGACCGCATCGGGTTGCATGGGAGTGAGAGTCGCAGCCATGGTCAGAGGCGATTGAAGCACTACGCCAACACTGCAGTCACCGCGCTTCGCCACCCAGTATCGGCCCGGTTCACTCCGCGCGATGCGCGCGTTCAAAAGCGTGAGGATCAGGTTGTGGAGCACAGGCTGCGACGCGAGGAAATCCCGTTCGCTGGCCATCACCTCCGCCGGGTCTTCAGTGAAAGTGACCGTAATGGCCATGACGCGCTTAAGTAGTCTTCAGTCCGCCGCGCACCGGAAGCCGATATTGTAGTCCTGATCGGTGGTTTCGATCCTGACGCGGTACGACGCGCGAACCAGATCCGGCTTGTCCCACCACCCGCCGCCACGCAGCTCCTTGTATTCCGCGAGGGAGGGGCCGGTGGGGTTGATGTTCTCCTGGTTGTGCTGAACCCAGTACCACGTGTGGGTCCACTCGACGACATTCCCGAGCATGTCGTATAACCCGAACGCGTTGGGTTTCTTTTGGGCCACCGGGTGCGGGGAAAAACCACTATTACCTATGTACCAGGCGATCTCGTCGAGATTCCCATACCGGCCTCCCTTGGTCCCCGCTCGGGCCGCGTACTCCCATTCCGCGACGCTCGGCAATCTGCCGCCAATCTCGGTGCAATACGCGTCCGCTTCAACCCAGGTGACCGAGTCGGCGGGCAAATTCGACCCCTCAATCGCGCTGGGATTGTATCCCATAATCTTTTCGAACGCGGCTTGCGTGACTTCCGTTTGGCCCAACCAGAACCCTCTGGTGAGGGTGACGTTGCGGGTCGGAGTTTCGTCCTCGTAGCACTCCTTGTCGCCGGGGGAGCACCCAACCGTCACGCTTCCGGCAGGGATCCAGAGGTAGCGTAACCCGTCTTTGGGATTTGTCTTCGCGTCCCCGACCTTCGGAGCGGGCGCGTTCTTGCTCTCCTGAAAAGCCGCGACCCCGGACGGCAACACCGCCGCGGCCACCAGGCAGGCGAACAATAGAGACCCGTCCTTTGCTCCCCGCCCGTTGATCGCACCTAACCTGCGCACATCACCCTCCAACGTGCCAATCTACCACAGGAGACTCGTCCATTCGATACCGTTTCAGCCTAGTTGCATCAAGTGTGGAGCGTTACTATACTGGTTTGGGCATTCCTAGTCGCCTATCCAGCGTGTTCATGAGGAGAGTTCTATGAAGATCATCGGTTCCCGGGGAGTCGTGGCGTCCCTTCTGTGTGCAGGTGCCATTGGCTTAATCGCCCTAGCCATTGTATTGCCGACCAGCGCGCAGCAAAACAACGCGAAACAGGCGAAGCAAGGCAAGCAAGCCGCTTCCCGCTATGTGAGCCCTCCCGGATACATTACGGGCGTGGTTACAGGCGAGCGCGGTCCCGAAGCCGGCGTGTGGGTGATCGCCGAGACCGATGCGCTGGGGACGAAAATGATCAAGACCGTGGTCACCGACGATCAGGGCCGGTACGTGCTGCCCGAGTTGCCGGCAGTGAGCTACAAAGTCTGGGTCAGAGGTTATGGAATCGTGGACTCAAAACCCATCGACGCCAAGCCTTCCGCGAATCAGGTGGCTCTGAAGGTGACCTCCGCGAAAACTCCTCAGGAAGCCGCCAAAGTTTACCCTGGCGATTACTGGCTGGCGATGTTGGAGCCGCCGGCTAAGAATCTCTTTCCCGGGACCGGCGACAAGTCCGACACCAACCCGAACGGAAATGGCCTGGGCGCGAACATGATTGACCAGGACCACTGGATCGATCAGTTGAAGAAGGGCTGCAACTTCTGCCACCAGCTCGGCAGCGCGCTGAATCGCGATGTGGAGCACGTCTGGGCGGCCAGGCCCGAACTCGAAAAGACTCATGCGGCCGCGTGGGCGTGGCGGCTGGGAGTCGGAGTTCGCGGATCCAACATGCTGGGCACACTGAGGGGCATGGGCGAGACCCAAACGGTGAAGGCGCTCGCGACCTGGACCGAGAATATTGCAAAGGGGGCTGTGCCTCCCGTGGCGCCTCCCCGCCCGGCCGGGATTGAGCGCAACATCGTATCCACCCAATGGGATATCGGCGATGACCACTCCTTCATGCACGATCAGATCGCAACCGACAAGAACCACCCGGATGTCAATGGCGGCGGACCGAACTATGCGGTGAACGCCGGACATGGGCAACTGGTGGTTCTGGATCAGGCCGACAACAGCACGTATTCGATTGACATTCCGACTCGCGAACCCAAAGATAAGGTCCCCTCGCGCTTCCCGGCCCCGGTTCGCCCGTCCTTTTTCTGGGGCGACGAACACCTGTGGTCCAATCCTCCCTACGATCCGGCCGACCCGCACAATCCGATGATGGACAGCAAGGGACGTGTTTGGCTGACCTCGAAGATTCGCGGCAGGCAGGAGCCGGGTTGGTGCAGCGATCCGACCAACAAGTACGCCGAGTGGTACCCGAAGACCGGCGGCGCCCGGCAGGCGTCGATCTACGATCCGAAAACCAAGCAGTTCCAATTGGTCGAAACGTGTTACTCCACGCACCACGTGGTGATCGACAACGACCCGGACGAGACCGTGTATTTCAACGAGCTGGGTGGTCCCACTTTCGGTTGGGTCGATTCCAAGATTTACGACCAGACCTTCGCTGCAACCAAGGATGAGAGCAAAGCCGAACAGGCCGCCGTCGGCTGGTGCGATCAGACTGTGGACACCAACGGCGACGGCAAGATCACGAAACCCTGGAATGACGTCAGACGGATCGCGGATCTTGCGGCTCTATACGGGACGGACACGGCAGCAGCGGGTCTCGCAGCCCCCGCGGCTGGACGCGGAGGACGGGGTGGCAAGGGAGCCCCCCAGGCGCCCTACGATCCTAAGCTCGACACCATGATCCATTTCAACCTGTACTCGACCATGCCGAGTCCGGTCGACGACTCCGTATGGGGTGTCGCGGAAGACTTCCCCGGCTACTTGATCCGACTGCAGCGCGGGAATAACGCGCCGTCTAGCTGCAGGACCCAGGTCTTCAAAGTGCCCTCACCCGGGTACGATCCTCGTGGAATCGACGTCGACAGCCAGGGCGTGGTCTGGACCGGTCTGGCAGCCACCAGCCACCTGGCCAGCTTCGACGTTCGCAAGTGCAAGAACCTGACCGGCGCCATGAAAGTCGACGGCAGCGATTGCAAGGAAGGCTGGACGCTGTATCAAACCACCGGCCCCAAGCTGAAGGGCACGGAGGTTCCAGCCGACTTCCACTACTTCAATTGGACCGACTCGCACAACATCATTGGGCTCGGGAAGGACACACCGTTCCTGACTGGGTCGGACTCCG
>JBGPJS010000415.1:0-4022 GCA_041485505.1 Gemmatimonadota bacterium
CGAAATAGCGGTCCTCCGCGAAGACCCCGGTATCGACCAGCTCAAACTCGGGATCGACCCGACCCCGCCGGTGGTTTTCGACCAGCAGTCGCTCATAGGGAAAGGCGGCCTGGGGATATTTGTAGAGGTATTTCAGGTAGGAATGGGTCGGGGTGCTATCGAGGTAGTAGTAGGATTCCTTGACGTCCTCCCCATGGTTTCCCTCGTTTCCGGTAAGGCCGAAGAGCCGCTCCTTCAGAATCGGGTCCCGACCGTTCCAGCAGGCCAGCGCGAAACAGATCAGTTGCCGGTCGTCACAGATCCCGGCCAGACCATCCTCGTTCCAGCGGTAGGCGCGGGAGCGGGCGTGATCGTGAGAGAGGTAGTTCCAGGCGTTGCCATCGGAGCTGTAGTCTTCCCGAACCGTGCCCCAGGCGCGCTCGCTCAAATAGGGGCCCCATCGCTTCCAGGCGGCCTGGTGGTTGCGGGCGGCCTCGAGACGGGCGTGTTCCTTTGTCATGAGGCGTGAACAGTGAACCGTAAACAGTAAACAGGGAACAGACTTCGCGTCCCCTCTTCGGGACGGGAAGGCTCAACTGAGACCGGAGCACCCTGTTCACTGTTCACGGTTCACCGCTCACTCAGTACAGCGTCACCTGCTGGGTCAAACCGCCGTCCACATAGTAGGTGCTGCCGGTGACGTATTCCGCCTCGTCGCTCGCCAGGAAGACCGCCACCGACGCCACCTCGTCCGGGCGGCCGAAGCGACCCCAGGGAATTTCGGTGACCGCCTGAGCGAGCGCCTTGGGATCGTCCAGCACCGCCTGATTGATCGGGGTCGCGATGGCACCGGGGGCGATATTGTTGCAGTTGATCCGATAGGGGGCCAGTTCCATGGCAAGATTCCGCATCATCATCCGGACGCCACCTTTGGAGGCGCAATAGGCGGTGTAATCGGGGAACGGAATGTCTTCATGGACCGACGACACGAAGAGCAACTTCCCGCCCTGGCCCTGCTTCACCATTTGCCGGGCGGAGATCTGACTCAGCAGGTAGGCGCCGAAGAGATTCACTCCGATCACCCGGGTCCACTCGTCGTCAGTCACCTCGAGAAACGGGCGCTTGACCTCGATGCCGGCGTTGCTCACCGCGATATCGAGGCGGCCGAACTTGTCGGTCACCTCCGCGATCATCTTCTCCATCTCGCTTCGCTTGCTCACATCGGCCCCCAAGGCCAGGCCAGGCGTACCGAAAGAAGCGACCAGCGCCTCAGCCTCTCCCTGGCGAGGTCCGCCCGGCAGGTAGTTTACAGCCACGTGGGCCCCCTCGGCCGCGAAGCGAGCGGCGATGGCTCGGCCGATGCCGCTGTTGGCGCCGGTGATGAGGGCGACTTTCTCCTGCAAACGCATGGGAACTCCCCTGGAAGGCGGAGCCGGCGGAGAAGCCATCTTCTCCGCCGGCTCCGACTGGCTCCGCCTAGGGCCGCACCGAAATCCCGAATGTGAACATCAACGCCCGCTCCTTGAAGGAGCTGCCTTCAGAACGCCACACGTGTTCCACCCCCAGATCGACCCCCGCACGTTCACGGGCAAAACGGGTACCGCTGCCGACCGAGATGCCGAACTCATGGCCCTTGCCCCCCGGCGTGAGAGGAAACGGCAGTCCACTGTAGCGGAGGCCCAGCCGGATCGGGCGGTGCGACGGGCGGCGCGAATCGGTGACCAGTTCCATACCGGTGGAAAGCTCGAGGGTATTGACCGCGCCGATCCCCCCGACCTTGAGCAGATCGCTGTTGGCGGCGGACCAGGTACGGTAGATCGCCTGCCCGCCTAGCTGCAGCCGGCTGCTGGGCCGGTACATCAGCCCGGCGCCAAAGGTGTAGGGGAGGTCGATGGTGTAGGCGCGGATCGAATCCCGGTCGACGTTGACCTTGCCGTCAGAGCGGATGAGGAGTGAGGCGAAGAGGCCGGGGCCGAGTCGCCGGATGGCACCCAGAGAGAACCCGACGCCGGCGTAGGAGAGTTCCGCGGTCTGCCGAACGGTGAGAAAGCTGGTGTCGGAGAAGCTCCTCCGGGAATCGACCCGGCTGGAACCCGTGATGATGTGCACCGTCCCCCCGATCCGCCAAGCGTCGCCCAACCGGAACCCCACGCCGAACCTCAGATCATTGAGGCCGCCGGTCGAGCCCAGGGTGTCGAAGACATCCACCGGAACCCCACGGAGGGTGTCCTTGCCAGCGGTGGCCAGGCGAAAGTCACGATCGGCATAGGAGGAAACGCCGAAACCGAGGCTCAGGGGAATGGTATGGAGTGGGGTGGCGACGTAGGCCAGCGGAAAGCGGGTGTCGCGCAACGAGGCCGAGCCCGCCGAGTTGTCCCAATGCCGCCACTCGGGAGTCATGGTGAAGCCTGCGATCGGAGCAGCGATGTCGCCTAGGGCGGCCGGGTTGAGCGCCGACTCGGGATCGAAGAGGCCAAAGGCCCCGCTGCTGCCCCGTTGCCGCGCCGAGACCCCGCGCCCAGGGAGACCGAGGCCGCGGGAGGCGAGCACGGATGACTGGCCAAGCACCGCGTCCGCGGTGAGGACCGAGAGGCTCGCGAGGAAAAGAAGCGTACGCACCTAGGGCCTCTCGAAAGGATAGCGCAGGGCATAGGTCAGGCGGAGCCGGGGTCGCCCCGACGGTGACCGGCTGGAAAAATACTCGGCGCGGGTAAAGCTGCTCCCCTCTGGAGTCAGGGTCAGGAACAGGCCCGATGGAAGCGGAGTGGCTCCCTCCCAGGTTTGAGCCAGGTGCACCATCTCGATCCGCAGGGTATCCGCGCTGCCGAGGATCAACTCGGGGCTGCGGATGGCGGTCGTGGTGGGCGACTTGGCGCCCAGATCGCTCAACAGACCTCGTACAATAATGAACACCGAATCCCCCGGCAGCCCGAGATACGCCGAGGTCGGCACCAGCTCCAGCGTGGCACGGATCAGGATGGTGGAGTCCCGGATGAAGGGCGGGATGCTGAATCGGATCAGGGCCCGTTCGCTCGGTACGCCCCCGATACCCAGAAGATCCGGATTCGGGACCGGCAAATTCCGGGTGACGAAGGTGTTGAAGCTCACGCCACGCGCGATGGTTCGGAGCTGCTGCGTCGTGTCGGGCGTCTGGACGTGGACAAAGGAGACGAAGCTGGGCGCGAGAGAGCCGCTGATGGCCCCGCCGATCCGGACCCCCGTCGGTGCCTGGGCCTGAATCCGGACGCCGATGGCCAGCCGGGTACTGTCCAGCACCGTGAAGCTGAGTTTGCTGAGGCCGACGCTATCCCTGATCGTGATCGTGAGCCGGCCGGTCGCAAGCGTATCGTCCAGCATGATGCTGTCGACCAGGGTGGCCGGGGTGAGCTGGTTCTCCACGCTGTCGAACGTCCAGCTGGAATCCAGCGTCGGCGAGAGCCGGTAAAGGAAGAGGTAGAGTCCCTTCACCAGCGTGTCGCGCTGAAGCACCGAAACCCCCAGCTGCACCGAGTCGACGTTGAACTGGTGGTAGGCAGAATCGGAGGAAACGAAGACCGAGTCGACGCGCGGGGTGAATCGGAACGCCGCCCGGTCTTCCGTGCCGGGGAGGCTGTCCGAAACCCGAAGCGAGGAACCCTGGCCGGCCGTGACGTAGCCGACGAAGCTGGTGTCACCACTCGGCGTGGCATCGAGGACCGTGTCCAGGACGGTCTGATTTCCGGGGCAGAGGGCGGGACAGGACGCCGGTGCTGTCAGCTGCTCCCGACAAGCCAGCAGAACCCCAGCGAATGGCAGCGCCCAGCCCAGCCGTTTTATGACGTGCATCTGGTGCTTTCTTTCAGGAGTTAGATCTCCGGTCGGGTTCGACATTGGTTTGCCGCAGATCAACCCAGATTCAGCCGACCGATTCCAGGATCCGAAGCGGTGGTCGAAAGACCTCGCGGGAGGATTCCCGTCGCCGCCGGACATTTCCGGGTTCATGTGGGTCAATCTGCGGCCTCTCCCGCATCCTTCAGATCATCTCGCCGGAACGCCGCC
Source organism: Gemmatimonadota bacterium (assembly GCA_041485505.1). GTDB lineage: Bacteria > Gemmatimonadota > Gemmatimonadetes > Gemmatimonadales > GWC2-71-9 > JBDUEA01. Next base: position 4,018 of record JBGPJS010000415.1, read on the forward strand.
GGCAG
>JBGPJS010000416.1:0-4014 GCA_041485505.1 Gemmatimonadota bacterium
AGGTGGGGTGCTGAGCGCCAGCTTCGCGGCAGCACCGGCGGCTCCGGTGGCGCTGAAGTGCACGGGGCTGCCGGTGAGCGCCCCACCGCCCGCGCCGATTGCGGTCGCGTCCAGCGTGTTGCTCCCGGCCAGGGCCCCCAGGGTCCAGGACGCGACGGTCGCGATGCCACCGAGGTCTGTGGCCACTGTGACCTTCGAGGCGGACGCGGTTCCATCGGAAACCAGCCCGCCCCCGCTCATGACGGTAAAGGTGACGGTGACACCCTGCACGACGTTGTTGTTCTGGTCGGTCACCTTCACGCTGGGCGGTGGGGCAACCGCAGTTCCGGCGGTCCCGTTCAATGATGTCGAGGAGTTCGCCGCGATCGTCGCAGGTTGCGCCGATATGCCCGTAGCCGTGAAGGTGACTTGCGGCAGTCCAGAGACCGCTGCGGTGAGCGTGTTGGGTCCGGCGATGGGCCCCAGGGTCCAGAAGGTGAACGCCTTGCCATTCACATCGGTGGTGCTAAAGAGTGGGGCTGCAGTGCCACCACCGGGAGCCACGACCCAGTTGACGCTTCGACCCGGGACTCCGTTTCCGCTCGCGTCCTGTACTTGCACCACGAGCGAGTCCGTGAGCCTGAAACCGACCGGACCAACCTGTGGCGGAACGTCCCCGAACACCTTGACCAACTTCGAAGCGGATCCCGGTTGCGCGGTGTGGGTAAACCCCACCGGCGAGCCCGGCACCCCCACCAGTGTGGCGGTCGCGGTCTGGGTACCCGCCGTCGGCCCCAGGGTACGCCGCACCCCGGCGCTGCCGTCAACGGCGGTGGTGACGGTCGTGGCGCTCACGCTTCCGCCTCCACTCACGCTCCAGTTCACCGTGAGGCCGCTCAGGGGATTGCCGAACTGATCGGTTACCCGCACCACCAGCGATTCGGGGAGGGCGGTCGAGACGGCCGCCGCCTGACTGTCACCCTTGACGACGACAATCGTGTCGGGCGCCCCGGCCGCCGCGGTCGCCGTGAAGTTGGCCACCAGTTGGCCCGCGGTTCCGGTGGCGAGCACCCTGGCCTGCACCGTCTGCTGGCCGGCACTACCGCCGAGGACCCAGCGGGCCCTGGCCTGGCCATCGGCATCGGTGAGTGCGGTGTCGGGGATGAGGTGGGAGCCCTGGGCACCCCCTGCGGCCAGGAAACGCACCGGCTGGTTCTGCACCGCACGGTCCTTCGAATCGGTGATCCGGACGATGAGGGTGTCAGCCAGTGGCTGCCCGACGGTTCCCGGCTGCTTGTCGCCTTTCAGAATGGTGATCTTGGTGGGGACGCCTTCAATGGGCAGGATGATGCTGTCTCCCCCGCCACAGGTAACCGAGGCGATGGCGACAAACAACAACAGCAAGGACTGGGAGGTACGACGGCGGTTGGTCACGGCCTCAGGGGACGAGTGCGGATCGAGCCTTCACCGACGCCCTCTGGGGCACCGGCGCGCCTTCATTAGTCATTCTCGCTATCCGGGGCAGACCATATGCCGCCGGAGGGGGGGGTATCGTAGCCACGAATCGACTGATGCGCTAGGACTTAGCAAAGCGGAACGGGTCCATCTGTTGCGCTCGCACCACAGAGAAGGGGCGCCGGGGAAGCAATGAGCGGGGTGGCGCGCTACAACTGTACTCCGGGGAACCTGGGACGTTGCCGGTTGGGTGGGCCCCGGTTGAACGGCCGTGAGATGTCCCGCTCCTTGCCCTTTTCCCGGGCGCGGCGGTGCCGCACCCCTACATCACTTGTCCTGCACCACGGGCGCGGCGGTGCCGCGCCCCTACATCACTTGTCCTGCACCAGAATGCTCATCCCAAAACTCACCACTCGTTCGTGGTAGGACTGAAAGGTCCGACCGCTGAAATAGCTGTAGTGCAGGTCCACCGTCGGCGTGAGCCAGACCCTTCGTGCCACTCGGAATTCGTAGCCCGCGCCGACGACGCCGGCCCAGCCCAGATCGCCCGAAGGCGGGCCATTGACGTAGTCCACACCGTAGCGCCCGACCCCAGCTCCGGCCTTGAAGAAGAGTCCCGCGTGGCTCAGCGGATACAGCTGCCCGATGACCAACAGGCTGGTGACACTCTCGAGGATGTTTCCTTCCTGGTTGAACCATCCGAAGAGCTCGCCCCCGAGCCGGAAATGATCTCCCAGCGTGCCACCGGCCTTGAGGCTCAGCGTGGGTTTGGTCAGCGATGGCCCATAGCCCGGCAGGGTGCCAGAATATCGAAAAGACTCGCTCCCCGCTCCGAGACCCAGTCCGACCCAGGCGCCTCGACGGTCGGTCGGCGGACTCACTTCCCGTAAGGACGGGTTGGGACCCTTCCCATGGCCATGATGGTGTGGGGCGGGAAGCGGCTCGGCGGAGTCAGCTGGCTCCTCCTGCTGCGCCAGAGCCGGCCCGGCGGCAAGGCAGGAGGCGGCGAGGATGGCGAAAAGACAGCCGCGGATTGTGGCTCTCATCGGTCGTCACCGGTTTGGAGTTAACTTTGTCGAGGGAAGGGAGACCCGACGTCCTTGGCTCTGGGCAAACCGTGGGCCGGTTCGGGCCAGCCAGCTAACTGCTTCTTTGTCAATAGTTTCCCCAGCGTACCGTGGCTCCGGCGTCGGCTACTGTGTCCCTTGGCGTAGACAAACGATGTCATTTCGACCTCACCACGCCTTCATGGTTTTCACTCTCATCGCCGGCCTGGTATTCACCCGGCTGGGCTTCTGGCAACTCAGCCGTCTGGCCGAGCGACAGCGCCTGAACGCGGCGGCCCAGAGCCTCCGAACTCTGCCGGCGATCGCGCTTGATTTGATCGGCTCGGAGGAGATCGATCTCACCAATCGACGAGTACGGCTGGCGGGACGGTACGATCGATCCCGGGAAATTGTTCTTCGGGATTACGCCCTGGGAGGAGTGCCCGGTGTCCGGATCGTGACGCCGCTTCGATCCGTCTTCGGCGATACGGCGACCCTGATCCTGCGCGGATTCGTTCCGGCGCCGGACGCCATGACCCCGACCACCGACAGCCTGGAGGAGCCGGGAGAGTTACAGGTGGAGGGGGTGGCATTGCCATTGCCCGATACCACCGGAGGCGATCCGATCGAGCGGAACGGGCGGACCACCTGGCGCCGGCTGGACCTGAAGGCGCTCCGCTTCCGGATCCCCTATCCGATTCGCGAGACGTACGTCGTAGCCGCGGCCGATTCGTCAGGAATGGGCGGGCCGGGGCGATTGGGGTTTCCCCGACGAGTGGAGCCGCCGGCGCTGGATGAGGGGCAACACCTGAGTTACGCGATCCAGTGGTTCGCGTTCGCGGTGACCGCGGTCGCGGTGGGAGGAATCGTGGGGAGGAGGAAGGACTGAGGACTGAGGGGTGGTGGGACTCAACACCGCGAGGGCAACAGGCCCTCGGCGACTGAGGAGGAGAACACCATCGGCTTCGCGGCGACCCGGAAGGCCTCCAGGAGCCTGCCCCGCGCAGGAGAGCGACCTAGAACCCCGGCGGATGCTCTCCGACCACGTCGAGGAACTTCTCCAGCGCGAGCCCGGCGCGGGCGATGGTGCCTTCGTCGAACAAGCGGCCGACCAAGGTAACGCCGTGGGGCACTCGGCGAGGAGGATTGAACTTGGGCAGCGGGTGCGCCGGGTCGGGCGCCCAGTCGCTGCGGGCCTCGGAGACCTCCACGAAGCCGGTCCGCAGGGTGAGCGAGGGGTGCCCGGTGTTGTTGGAGATGACGAGCATCTCGTCGCGGAGCGAGGGCACCAGCAGCAGGTCGACCTGGGATAAGACCCGGGCCATTTCCAGCGCCACCTTGCGGCGCAGCCGATCCGCCTGCACAAAGTCCACCGCCGAGAGGAAGCGCGCCTCCCGAAAGAGATTGGGCCAGGCGTCGGGCACCTGGGCCTTGAGCTGGTTGGCCTGGCCGCTCAGCACCAGCTCCTCGAACGCCGCGGCACCTTCGGCGAAGAGAATCAGATTGAGCGAGTCGTAGGGCCAGTCGGGCAGCG
>JBGPJS010000417.1:0-3962 GCA_041485505.1 Gemmatimonadota bacterium
CTTCCACTCCGCCCGCGTCAGGATCGCCCCGGCATGACGAGGCGTGACGCGATCGATCTCCACCAGATCGACGCCGATGGAGACCCCTCGCGGCCCGATCAACGCGGCGCCGGCTCCCCCGGTATGTGAAAGGGAGACACTCGAGTCGTGAGGGTCCCCGCCGCGAGTGATGAACGCGAGTGCCCGTGCCCGCCTGGCCGCCCTGCGATCAGCCTCACGCCGGCCGTGCCGGTCTGGCATGCACCGGCTAGGCGAAATCGAGAGGCCGAGCCAGAGGCCGGGACCGACCTCCTCCGCAGCCATCACTAGGCTGCCTCCTCCTCGGCGAACTGCCGAACCACCTCCGTCGTGATCACCTCCGAAAGGTCGCCGTTTCCGAAGCGCCGCTCCAGATAGCGCTGCCAGCGAGTGATTGGAATCCGCTTGCCCAGCGCCTCCTCGATCCGGAACACCAGGTCGAGGAAATCGATCGACTCCGCTCCCAGCTCCGCGATCAACCGACTCCCGGGCTGGACCTGTTCGGCGGGCACCACCAGCACCTCGGCGATGATCCGCGGAACCAGATCCTGGAGCCCGCGATCTTCTACCACCGGCGGATCAGCAGGCATGCGTTCTGACCTCCGAACCCGAATGAGTTGCTCACCGCCGCGTCGAATCGTGCCGGCCGGGCGGTCTGCGGCACGTAGTCCAGATCGCAAGCCGGATCTGGGGCGTCGAGATTGATGGTGGGGGGAAAGAACTCCCCCGTCAGTCCCGCCAGCGACGCGATCAATTCCACCGCGCCGGCGGCCGCGAGCATGTGGCCGACCATCGACTTGGTTGAACTGATCGCGAGCTGGGCCGCGTGAGGTCCGAATCCTTCCTTGATGGCGCGAGTCTCGATCACATCGTTCATGGTGGTTCCGGTGCCGTGCGCGTTCACATAACCCACATCCTCCGGCGAAACGCCGGCGTCACGGAGACAGAGGCGGATTGCGCGGGAGGCACCCGAAGCGTCGGGCCGCTCGTCGGTGATCCGATAGGCGTCGCAGGTGACACCATAGCCTGCCAGCTCGGCCAGCACCCTGGCACCCCGGGCCCGCGCCACCGACTCCCGCTCCAGGATCACGATCCCGGCTCCTTCACCGATGACGAATCCGTCCCGATCCCGATCGAACGGGCGGCTGGCTCGCCTGGGCTCGTCGTTCCGCTTGGAGAGGGTGCCGAGGAGGCTGAAGCCGATGACGCCAACGGGGTTGACCATGGCGTCGGTCCCTCCGGCAAAGACCAGGTCCGCGTCGCCCCGCTGGATCATGCGCAGACCCTCGCCGATCGCCTGACTTCCCGCGGTGCAGTTGGTGGTCAGAGTGTTGTTGGGGCCGCGCGCATCCTGCTGGATGGCCACCTGGGCCGCGGCCAGGTTGGGAAGACCACGCAAGGTGGCCAGCGGATTGGTCAAACGTCGGAAAGCCTGGGCAAAGGCGGGGATGTTCCAGTGGCCGTTGCCCGCTACGTGGCCTGATTCGGTGAACGCCTGGGCCTGGGTGGCCAGCAGATCGAGATCGGTGGGCCCCATGCCACCGGCGCCAAGTGAGACGCCCACCCGCTCCGGGTCGACATCGCCGGGGTTCAGGCCGGCGTGCCTCCGCGCCATCGCCGCCGCCGCGACCGCAAAGAGCGCGGCACGGCTCATCAGCTTGACCAGCTTTCGAGGTTCGACCCACGAGGCGCCGTCGAAGCTGGCGGCGTCCACCTCAGCGGCGATCCGGGTATCGAAGCCGGTGCAGTCGAACGCGGTGATCCCGCGTACCCCCGAGCGCCCCGCCCGAAGTGCCTCACCGAAAGCCTCGAACCCAACCCCGATCGGCGCCACCACCCCGGCACCAGAGATTGCCACCCGGTCGGTCATGGCCCAGGCTCGAGGTAGCGTCCGAGCCAGGTCTCCATCGCCTGGCGCCAGAGCGGCTCGAAGGCCGAGGGGATGAGCGTAGCAGAGTCGACCAGTTTGAAGGTGAGTCGGGCTGCGGCGATCTGGCGGTCACCGACGGTGGCCGTGCCGCGTACCCGGGCCACGTCCGCCTCCAGGCTTTCGATCTCGACACTCAGCGTGATCTGGTCGCCCGGCCTCGCGAACGAGCTGAACCTGGCCCGCTCGATGGAGACCATCAGCGCCAGCTTGCGACCCTCCGAGCCGTGCCCCAGCAGTACGCCCCCGGTTTGCGCCAGCCCCTCGAGTACGTAGATGCCGGGGAAGACCGGGTTTCCCGGGAAGTGGGCATCGAACGCCTCTTCGGCCAGCCCCACAGCCTTGACCCCGGTGGCGCGGACACCCGGCTCCAGGTCGGTGATTCGGTCCAGCCAGTAGTGACGCATCGGTTCTGGGCTCGCTCAGTGGCTGGTCTGGGCGCCGACCAGACGCCGGCTGAACTGTTGGGCCGAGAATTCAGCCGCCGCCCCGGGGACGTCGGCCAGGCGTTGCAGCATGGTGGTGTCCGGGTCGCCGGTTGGGGTGAGATGCAACCGGTAGTAGCCTCGACTGTGGAGGAGGATGGTCCGCTCGGTTCCGGGGCGGGCTGGAGGCGCCGCAAAGACCAGCTGGGCCCGGTCACCGGTGTTAGGCATCGCGTAGTAGCGGTCATCGGAGGCCAACAGGGAGGGGAGCACGTCCCCCTGCCGGACGTCCCGGGCCTGGACCGGCCGGAGCGTGTCCGCTCGCAAGGGCTGGTCCGGGGAGTAGTCGAGGTTGAAGGAGTTGAGGGCCCAGAAACCGCGGGGGGGCCGGATCCGGATCCGGACCGAGTCGCCGCTGACGTCGCTGAGATCGAGCGGGATAACCCGGTCCTCGGTGATGAACGGCCCGCCGCCTGGCATCAACGCACCCGGATTCCACCCGTCCCGCTCCGCGACGTCGATCTTGAGCGCGTAGAGCTCCTCGCGAAGGTTCCAGGCTCGCACCGAATCCGCCGACTCCGGGTTCCCGTCCACGGCGTCGTACCATTTCCCGACCTCGCGACCCCGGAGCTGAAGCAGGGAGCGGATCATGTAGGAGCCCCAGAGGCCGGTGCCCGCGTTCACCACCAGCTTGGCACTGGTGGCATCGCGGGGCTTGGGAAAGGTCATGACGATCTGGTCCCGGAGTCCGGTGCCGTCGGCCACCGGCAGCGGCTCCCAGATGGACTGGTCGGTGGCGGCGAGCCAGGGTTGCAGGTTGTGCCCGTTCTGATCGACCGCGGTCGTGGGAGGGAGGAGCTGCCCGACCGTGTGGAGGCCGCCCCTCTCGTCGGCCACGACCCGCATCCCGGCTGGGTGGTCCACCACCATCAGCTCCATGAGATTGGTCATCTGGGTCTCGGGGACTTCGTTGCTGACCAGGAGCCGGTATTGGCCGTTCACGGCTCGCAAGTGCTCCAGCTCACCGTAGTCGTCCCGTTCCAGCCCTTGGGTGATGGCGCCGCCATACGGCTCGGCGTCGAAGACGTATTTCTCTCCGTCGTAGGAATAGACGAAGGGGCAGGATTGCTTGGTGGCCAGCGCGATCGCGAGCCCGATCACCGCCACTCCCACCGTGACACCGATGATGGCCAGGATGGTCAGCCCGGGGGCGGATCGCTTGAACCAGAGCCGCTGGACCTCACTCATCGCGATGGCATAGGGGTGATGCTTCACGCTGCCGTACAGGCTGTCGTTGTCGATTCGAGCCGGGCCGTCGAAGCGGGTGCTGAGGCCATCGATCGTGGTGATCCCGACCACTTCCTCGGCGGTCGGTAGGGTGACCTGAGAGGTTTCCACCTGGGCGATGTGATGGCAAGCAGCCAGCTGGAGCAGGTAGGTCGCCAGCAGGGCCGACGCGACCGAGCGTTTCTGCAGACCCAACATGGGATTCTCCTGGCGGAGCGCGGGGAGCGGGGAAAGCGACGCTACCCTACGATACTGCGGGGAGTGCGTCAAGCGAAGGTCAAGAGCGAGTGCTGAGTGCTGAGTGC
>JBGPJS010000418.1:0-3959 GCA_041485505.1 Gemmatimonadota bacterium
CACCAGCCGGCCGAGCCACGCCGGGCTTCCTGGAGCATAAATGAGGGTGCCGTCCCCGGTTACGGTGTACTGCGCAGCACCTTCTGATTCCATCCGCATACCGCTTTGCGCCTCGACCGGCGAACCGAGCACCTGCAATCGGGCCGGATCGAACCGCATGGCCATCAGAATGCCGTTGCCCGAGGAATACAAGAGATGGCCAGTCGGCACATAGCGCGGGTTGTTGCCGCCTATCATTCTGGCGAAGTCGACCGAGTCCTGCGCTACGGGGCCATCCTGGGTGAGATACCGTAACACCCCGGTCTTGAGCGATGTGGCACTCAGGCCAGAGGCTTCGTACGCGGCCCGTGAGACGGCGTAGTCGGCGCCGGGCATGATGTAGGGTGCGTCGCGGTAGACAAATCCCGATGAGTTCGGCAATGGCTCAAGGTCTCCACCCGAGGCCGGTACCCAGGCGAATTGATTGCCCTCCCGGGCCGCCACCAGGATCCGGCCGTCGGTCCCCCAGCTTGCCCCCGTCGGCTCGGGCACGTCGGCCAGGTGGGTTGGCGGGCCGCCATTCACCGGCACTTTCTTCAACTCAATGCCCACGAAGAATCCGATCCACCCGCCGTCGGGAGAGAAGAAGGGGCTATAGGCGCCTTCAGTACCGGTCAGCGGCGTGGTCGAGAGTTCGTCGAGGCGGTGGAGGTATAATTTGGTGGAGGCGCCGCGTTTGGCGGTATAGACGAGGATCTTGCCGTCCGGGGAGGTGGCCAGCGACACCCGGCCGACGCCGAGGGTTCCTGAGCCAACGAAGGCGAGCGGCGCCGAGTCAGGGAGTTCGATGGTCGTCCGCAGCATCGGGAGTATCGCTGGCTGGTGGTTGCCCCGCGCCAGCCAGAGCGCCAGGGCCAACCCGAGAGCGGCGCTCCAGCCCACCATCGCCGCGGCACCGAGCAGTCGGGCGCGGCGTATTCCGCGGGCGTCCGGGGTGGCGGTGGCTCCCGTGAATGTGGCGAGGGTGAAGCTGGGGTTGGCGAGGGCGGCGGCAAACTCCGCGGCGCTCTTGAACCGGTCGGCCGGACTCTTGGTCAACGCCTTCTGGATGGCGGCGTCCACGTTGGTCGGCACCAGGCTTCGGACCCGACGGACCGGGGCCGGGGGTTCCGAGAGGATCTTGGCCACGATCGCCTGCACCGAGTTCCCGAGATGCGGTGGTTCGCCGACCAGCATCTCGTAGACTACGGCGCCCAGGGAGTAGACATCGCTCCGGGCGTCCAGCTGGCGATCGCCGGTGGCCTGCTCGGGGCTCATGTAGTGCGGCGTGCCTAACGATAGGCCCGTCTCGGTGAGACGGATGCCTCCCGCCTGGCTCACCGCCAGCGCGATCCCGAAATCCGCCACCAGCGCCTGCCCCGACTGGAAGAGAATATTCTCGGGCTTGATATCCCGGTGCACCACCCCGTGTTGGTGGGCGTATTGCAGCGCGGCGGCCACCGCCCGGGCCGTCTCCACGGTCTCCTCGACCGGAAGTTGATGCTCCCGTTTGAGCCGGTCGCGCAGGGACTCACCTTCCAGGTACGGCATCACATAATAGAGGAAGGTGTCGGCTTCTCCCGAGTCGTACAGCGGCAGGATGTTGGGATGCTGCAGGTTGGCGGTCACCTCGATTTCCTGGAGAAACCGCTCAGCACCGATCACCGCGGCGAGCTCAGGGCGCAGCACCTTGAGCGCCACCTTGCGATGGTGCTTGAGATCCTCGGCCAGGTAGACCTTGGCCATGCCCCCCTGGCCCAGCTCGCGCTCGATCTTGTAGCGGTCGGCGAGGGCAGCGGTTAGACGTTCCATTGAGGCGGTCAGAGCGTCACCAAGTTTCGAGTTCCGAGAGTTCCGAGTTCCGATTTCCCCGTTCCCCGTTCCCTGTTCACCGCTTACCGTCAGCGTCTGGGCTCCGCGCTCAGCCGCTCTAGCGCCGACCTGGCCTCGTCCACCAGGTGCTGGTGCGCCGGCATGGGCCTGTCGTAGCGGCGAAGGAACTGCTGGTAGTGCGCCCGGGCCGCCTCGATGTCACCTCGTGCGTCCTCGATCCGGGCGCGCCCCAGGTAGGCGAGCGGCTCCAGCGCCGAGCTGGCGAGGAAGGCGAAGCTGATGGGGATCCCCTCATGCCAGGTCAGGAGCCGCAGGGCCCGGGCGGTATCTCCCGCAGCGAGCACCCAGCGAGCGGCAGTCAGGTGAGAGACAGCGGTCATCCACGGATGGAAATTCTGTTGCGCAGAATACTGCCCCCAGGTGGCGAAGCGCTCCACATGGTCGGCCAGATGGCGGGTGGCGTCGGGGTGATTACCCGCGAGGTCGAGGTCGAACGCGGCCAGGGAAGGATCGAGCCAGGCCAGGGAAAGCGTATCGCCGGCGTTGCGCAGGTCGTTCCGGGCTGTTGCCAGGGCGGCCCGGTCCCGTCGCACGAACGCCAGCAGGCCGTCGGTCCAGGCGAGGTCAGCCCGTTCGCCGGGGGGCAACGTCTCGATGAGCGCTGTCGTGGGGCGCCGGCGCTGGGCCATCCCGGGGTCGGTGGCACCGATCCATGCCGCGATCACGGCCAAACGGTACCCCTCGATCCGCTCGTTCTCCAGCGACGCAACGACAGGCCGTTGAAGGAGGCGATCCGCCCCGACGGACGCCGAGTCCCACCGACCGCGCGACGCCCAGGCTTCAGTTGCCCCCAGTTGGCGGAAGGCCAGGACAGAATCAGGCAGATTCGCGCCTGAGGCCCGCTGGGCTATGGCGATGACCGCTGGTGCGGCCACGTTCGGCCAAAGAAGAAACCCTGGATCGGGCATGGCCGAGTCGGCCACCGGCCCTCCGGCGTTTCCCGACTGCAACCACTGCAGCGCAAGCTCGAACTGGGGAAGGATGTCAAACCCAAAGCCTTCCCTGGACGCGGGTCCGTATCCCAGCCTGCGCAGCTCCTCCACTGCCGGTCGCAGCGAAGCCGAGTCCTGGTCCACCGCGAACTCCCAGGCCAGGTGCTCCCAGGCCGGAAGGAATCTGGGGTTGAGGGCAACGACGCGGCGAAGGGCAGTGATGGCATCAGTGCGGGTGGTTCCGATCTCGGGCCCATAATGCACCAGGCGGTCGGCGTATTCCATCCAGCCGGGCCAGAAGTCCGGGAAGCGCTGAGTGACGGTGCGGAGGAGATTCAATTTCACAGCGTCGGTGTCCCCAATCGACGCCTCGATGAGCAGCCGTTCCCGCTCGGGCAGCTCGGCACGGTGGTCCTGGTAGGCGCCCCGGATGGCTGGATCCACCGGCCGGCCTACCCAGTCCCTGGCATAAGCGTAGCGCCGGTAGGCCAGCCAGAACGAGGGGTCGGCTTCGATGGCGCGGGCAAAGGCTTCCCAGGCCGGCTGCCAGCGAGACTCCACAATGGCCTGTTCACCCTCCAGGAACGCACGCAGTGCCGGAACCGACCGGGTGGTGACCGCCGAGAGGCTCGGAGTGGGCGCCCTGTCGCCCCGCCAGACCTCGCGCAGCAGGGCCCAGGTGGCGGAGTCGGTCAGGGCCTGGGTGTTTTCCAGCGAGGCGGTGACCGCGGTGCGGGCCACGACCCGCCCGCTGTCGGCGGTGTACAGTCCAAAGTCCACCTGGACGTTGGCCCCCGAGCGCACCAGGGTCCCATAGAGCACGCTCGCCGCGCCCAGCTTGCGCGCCAGGGCCCGCCCCTGATCGAGGGAAAGGGCGTCGTCCCCTCGGGGCGCCTGCGCCAGGACGGTCAGGGCGTCCACGGTGCGGATGTTCCCGACCCCGTCCAGATTGGTGCTGAGCGTCACCACGAGGTCGCGGCCCAGACGGTCGAGGGTGGTATCCGCACTGGCATGGCCGAAGGGCGCGACCGCAATCACCGAGGCCGATGGATCCACCAGCATCTTCGGAGCTCTTGGCCACTGGACCGCAACCACCGCGGCCCCGGCCAGGATGAG
>JBGPJS010000419.1:0-3943 GCA_041485505.1 Gemmatimonadota bacterium
ATGATCGGCTGGTACGGCACCGCGATGCTTTGCTACGTTACCCCCAAGGAACACCTGGGACTCCCCAACCGGGACGACGTGAAGGCGGGGGTGATTGCCTACAAGATCGCGGCTCACGCCGCCGACCTGGCCAAGGGCCATCTCAGGGCCCGGGCCTGGGACGACGCGCTCAGCAAGGCCCGGTTCGAGTTCCGCTGGGAGGATCAGTTCAACCTCGCGCTCGATCCAGTGACCGCCCGCGCTTACCACGACGAGACCCTGCCGGCCGAGGGCGCCAAGGTGGCGCACTTCTGCTCCATGTGCGGGCCCAAGTACTGCTCGATGCAGATCACTCAGGACGTGCGGGAGTACGCGGCGGAGTTGGAGAAGAAGGCGGAGGAATTCCGGCAGAGTGGCGGGGAGATTTACGTAAGGCAGTGAGGCAGGAGTCAGGAGTCAGGATTCAGGATCAGGAGCCAGGAGTCAGGGTTCAGGGTTCAGGATTCGGAGAACCGGGAGCGAGACACCTCAACCGAGGAAACCGATCATGCGTTTGCAGCACGGCCTCATTCCATTGCTGCTCTTGTCCGCTTGCGCGCCGAAGGAGAGGGCGGGTCCTGCGCAGTCCGCCGACACCGCCTCCACCAGCCCGCCCCCCGCCCATCGCGTCGGGGTTACCACAGGCTTCAGCACTCCCGAGTCCGTCCGCTGGGATGCCGAGCAGGGGGTCTGGTTTGTTTCGAACATCAACGGCTCCCCGAGCGCGAAAGACAACAACGGGTTCATCAGTCGACTCAAGGCAGACGGCGCGGTTGACAGCATGCACTTCGTGGCAGGCGGACGCGGGGGGGTCACCCTCAACGGGCCCAAGGGGCTGGCGATTGTCGGCGATACGCTCTGGGTCGCGGACATCGACGCGGTTCGCGGCTTCAACAAACGCACCGGCGCCGTGGTGGCCACGGTGGAATTGGGCCTCAAAGCAAAGTTCCTCAACGACCCCGCCGCGGCGCCTGATGGTACTCTGTACATCACCGATACCGGGATCCAGTTCGACGACAAAGGTCAGCTGACGCATCCCGGTCCCGATCGGATCTTCGCGCTTAAGGGCCGAACGATCTCGGTGGCCGCCGAGGGTGACTGGCTGGAGCGCCCTAATGGGATCACCTGGGATGCGTCGGCGGGCCGGTTTATCGTCGTGCCCTTTGGCGGACCTCATCTCCTCAGCTGGAAGCCGGGTCAAGCCAAGGTTGACACCATCGGGACGGGTCCCGGGGGCCAGGACGGTGTCGAGCGGTCGCCCGAGGGCGGAGTGTTGATTTCGAGCTGGGCCGATTCAACGGTGTTTGAACTCGCGAAGGGGACCACGCGGAAGATCGTCACCGGGGTCAGTGCGCCCGCGGATATCGGGGTGGATTACTTGCGGAATTGGCTGGCGATCCCCCGGTTCACCGAGAATCTCGTGGAGTTCTGGCAGCTGAAGGAGTGAGGAATCAGGAGTCAGGATTCGGGATTCAGACATCAGGAATCGGGCGCCGGTGGATTCCGAATCCTGGTTCCTGAATCCTGACTCCCGACTCCCCTACTCCCCCGCCACGATCCGCTTGAGCCGCGGGCCGGTGGGGTTGAGGAGTTCGAGCGTGATCGCCTCGCCTCCGCGCACTGATCCTAACACTCCTCGGAGGGCCGCCACGGTTGGTACCGCGGTGTCATTCACGCGAATGAGAAGACTCGTCGAGGTCTCCCGGCCGGGTCCGAGGACGACGCCCCAGGCCGGCCCCCCCGGCCGGACCCCGGTGACCAGCAATACTTCCCTCGCTTCGAGGCTCCATTGGCGGAGCAAGGCCGCGGGCGCCTGCTCCACGGCTAGGCCGAGTCGCTGATCCACCACGTCGCTTGGGAGCTTGGGCGAAGGGGCCGGGGCCGCGGTGTCACCCGACTCGATGGCGATCAACGGCAGCCGCACCGAATCGCGACGGCCAGCGGCACGGGCGACAACCAGAGCGACGGTATCACCGGGGGTGCGAAACGCCAATTGGGTCTGGAATGCGCCGAGCGATGCTATCGCGACACCGTTGACGCTGAGCAGGATGTCCCCGGGCACCAGCTTCGCGTTTTCGGCCGGCGAGCCTGGGAACACCTGCTGGACGGTCATGCCTGTCTTCTGGGACAGACCCGCCCACCGCGCGTCTCCTACGGTCGCTTCCTCAATGATTGCGCCCACCGCCATCCGGCGAATCCTTCCGAACCGGACCAGCTGCTCGATCACGGCTTGAGCCAAATCCACCGGAATCGCGAAGCCGTAGCCCACGGAGAACCCGGTGCCGCTCTCGATGGCGCCCGCCACTCCGATCACTGCGCCGTCGGCATTGACCACCGGGCCGCCCGAACTGCCGGGGTTGAGCGCGGCGTCGACCTGGATATAGTCCTGGATCGAGAACGGGCTCTGTCCCGGGAGGTCGAGCCGGCGCCCCAAGGCGCTCACGATGCCGGCGGTCACGGTAAAGTTCAGGTCACCGCCAAGCGGGTTGCCGATCGCTAGCACCAGATCGCCCACGCGGACTCGTGCGGCATCCCCGAAACGGACGGGTTTCAGGTCCTGGACCGGGAGTTGAAGGACAGCGAGGTCGGTACCCGGGTCCTTCCCGAGGATCTTCACCGGGACGACACGTCCGTCGAAGAGACGGGCCGATACGGCCTGGGCCCCGTCGACGACGTGGTTGTTCGTCAACACGATGCCGCCGGGGCGCACCACAAAGCCGGAACCGGTAGCAGGGCCGCCGTTTTCTCCCGGCCCGCTCGGGGCGCGGAGCGCCTCGAGGTACACCACGCTCGGCCGCACCTCCTCGGCGGCGCGGGCGAAGGCATCGCCAAGAGCGATGCCCGGGTTGGTGGCAGGAGAGCGGGCACATCCGCCGGATCCAATTCCAACCACCGCGACAAGCACCAGCATCAGGCGGGAAGGGCCGGAGAGGAATGGAGCGGTCATGTCCATCGCCGTCGGAAGGGGCCTCAATAGTCTAGCGCATCGAGAACGGAGGCGACAGCTATGCAGCTGAAGCGACCATTCGCCCTTGGCCTCAGGGGTCGCACGCCGGCCGCCCCTGTTCGTGGGCCAGGGTTCCCGCGGAGGTGGCGGGCAGATCGGGGAGATTGGCGAGGTCGCCGAAAAACAGAACGCATTGCCGGTAGGGCTGGGACTCCCGCCATCCGAGGGCGATCCACCCCACGACCCCAGCGTAGACCACCTGAAGGTTCACGTCGGCGACACCAATTCCCGGCGGAGCCGGCATCAGCAAACTGCTCAGGTCGTCGGCAAAGACGTTGTAGATCTCGTAGTAGTCGTCTTCCGCTTCGACCAGCGTATGAAGCCGGGCGGCTACCGGTTCCAAGTCGGCCGATGGCGCCGTCTGCGCCGCGAGCGAGAGTGTACAGCCAGCGAGGAGGACAGTGGAAAGCCCGAAGGCGCCTGACATCATCCGGCGAAAGAAGGTGGTCGCCATGTCGTCGCGCAAGAGCGGCCCGAAGCGCCCCCCTAACGCCTGACTCCCAACTCCTGAAACCTCCGCATGAACCTCCGATCAATCCGATCCTTGAGCCACATGGCCCACCTCGACGTGAGCGTGAACAGTCCGTAGGAGAGAATTGCGCGGCCATCCCCGGTATTCAACAACGCCAGAAACCGCCGCTGCGGTTGGTACACCTTCAATCTCCTCTCAGCCCCTCTGCCACTCTGCCCCTCCAACATCATCCCGATGTTATGGGCCAGCACCGGCCCTGCCCGCACCGCGTAGACTCCCGCCTTGGGCGTGCGGGGGTGTGACCGCAGCGTCGCCGCATCTCCCGCGGCGAAGATATCCGGCGCGCCGACTGTCCGGAGGGTATCCTCCACCAGCAGGAATCCCTTCGAGTCGACGGGCAGGCCGGACTCCCGGAACCACGCCGGAGCGCTCGCGCCCGTCGCCCA
>JBGPJS010000420.1:0-3933 GCA_041485505.1 Gemmatimonadota bacterium
ATCGCCACCATGCCCCGCTTCGAGGACCCGATATCCCTGATTCTCCAGGACCCGGCGGGTCATGCGCCGGACGGCCATCTCGTCCTCCACCAGGAGCACGGTGCGGTCCGCGCCGGAGATCGGAATCGGTGGCGGGGTCAGGTCGGCTGGTTCGGGCTGTTCCTCGACCGCGGGCAGGTAGACCCGGAAGGAGGTTCCCCGGCCGGGTGCGCTGTCGGCGAAGATGTACCCTCCGCTCTGCTTCACAATGCCGTAGACGGTCGCGAGGCCCAGGCCGGTGCCCTTACCCAGTTCCTTGGTGGTGAAGAAGGGCTCAAAGAGGTGGGCCCGCACTTCCGGAGTCAGCCCGATTCCGGTATCGCTCACGGTCAGGAGTACGTAGCGGCCTGGCTGCGGCTGGACCGGATCGCCGGTCGGCTCGCCATCGAGTGCGACGTTGGCCGTTTCCAGCCGCAGGGCGCCTCCGGTGGGCATGGCGTCCCGGGCGTTCACCACCAGGTTCATGATCACCTGCTCGAGCTGGCTGGGATCCGCCCGGACCGCGGCCAGGTCGACGGCAAGCTGGGTCGTAAGGAAGATGTCCTCGCCAATGAGACGCTGAAACATCTTCTGGGTGCTCCCCACCACCGCGTTGAGATCGAGCACCCGCGGCTGGAGCACCTGGCGCCGGCTGAACGCGAGGAGCTGGCGGGTCAGGCTGGCGGCGCGGTTGGCGGAGTGCTTGATCTCCGCCACGTCTTCCCGATGAGGACTTCCCGAGGGCAGATCGTTCAACAGGATATCGCAGGTACCGAGGATGGCGGTCAGCAGATTGTTGAAATCGTGCGCCACGCCGCCCGCGAGCCTTCCGGTGGCTTCCATCTTCTGCGACTGCCGGAGCCGCTCCTCCAGCGCCTTCTGCTCGGTGACGTCCCGCTGGGTTCCCCAGGTCCGCACCAACCGCCCGCCCTCCACGATCCCGATCGTGTTGTTCAGAAAGAAGCGGATCTTTCCAAAGCGGTCCAGCTCGTGGGACTCTCCATCGGTCAGCCGGTAGCCGGAGCGGACAAAGGCCTTCCGGTATTCGATATTCTGCGGATCCTCCAGCGAGGCGAACCGGCCCGCCCGCTGGCCCACAATTTCCTCGGGCCGTTCGTAGCCGTACATCCGCGCCATCGCGACGTTGCACTCGGCCAGATACGCCCGGGAGTTGAAGAGGGTGACCTGCTCGTCAAGGTCGAGTGAGGTCGGGATGCCGCCTTCGACTTCGAAACGGAAGATGGCCTCCGAGCTCTGCTCCAGAAACATCCGATACCGCTCTTCGCTTCCTCGCAGGGCCTCGTTGGCCAGGTGGACCTGGGTAACGTCCCGCTGGGTCCCCCAGGTCCGGATCAGGCAGCCGTTTTCCACCACCCCAACCAGATTGTTGAGGAAACGTTTTTCCTGGCCGTGCCGGTCCACTTCATGGGATTCGGCGTCGATGAGCCGATAGCTCGAGCGTACAAAGCTGGTGAGGTATTCCAGGTTCTTCGCGTGGGTGGTAGGAAGAAAGTCCTCGAGCCGTTTCCCCACCAGATCCACCCGCGATGGGTAGCCGTACATCTGGGCCATCGCATCGTTGCACTCGGCGAGGAAGGAACGCTCGCAGAAGAGGCGGACCTGGTCATCGACCGGCAAGTGGGTCGGGATCGGCTCGGTATGCTCGAACCGGTAAATGCCCTCGGAGCTCTGCGCCAGGAAGCTCCGGTAGCGCTCCTCACTCTCCTTCAGCGCCTGATCGGCGCGCCGCACCTCGGTGACGTCCACACAGCTGCCGGTGATCCCGGCAAATTCGCCGGAGCCCAGGATTCGCGGGCGTCCGATCTCCAGCAGCCATCGGTACTCACCGTCCTGCCTTCGGTAGCGATATTCCACGACGAAGGGCTCCCGCGCCGCGAACGCCTCGTCGTAGGCCTGGCGGAGTCGGGCCTGATCATCGGGATGCACCCGTTCCACCCAGCGACCGGTGAGTTCCTCCTCGAGCGTGCTGCCGGTGAACTCCAATAGGGTTCGGTTGGCCCATAGGAGCCGCCGGGAGCTGTCGTCCACCCAGATCATCACCGGCGCGCTATCGGCGATCAGCCGAAAGCGGGCCTCACTCTCCGTCAGTTTCTGCTCGATCCGACCCTGCTCGGTGATGTCCCGAACGGTGAGGACAATTGCGCGCACGGCGGACTCGCCGAGGCGGTTGACGCCAAGAATCGCGACGTCGCGCCAATCGCCGGATCGGTGCCGGAGACGGAGGCGGCCCTGGACCGTCTGCCCCGGCTTGGCGAGGGTCTCCTCAAGCAGGTCGCGGGCCCGGGCCAGGTCGTCGTCGTGGAGAAACTCGAATCCGCTTCGGCCCATCACCTCGGCCGGCTGGTAGCCCAGCAGGGTGGTCAGAGTGTGGCTGCTGTAGCGAATGGCGGTGTCCTCGGCGAGCAGGATCACCAGATCGGAGTGGTTCTCGACCAGCGCGCGGAACCGCTCCTCACTTTCCCGCAGCGCCCGGAACGTGACGGCACGCTCCCGGGCGTGCCGAATGGCTCGGCGAAGGAGGGAGGCAGTCAGTCCACTCCGGGGGAGGCAGTCCGCGGCCCCGGCGAGGATAGCCTCGATATCGTTTTCCGCGGAGTCCGAGGCGGTCAGCAGGAGGGTCGGAATATGCCTACTGGCGGGGTACGCCGCACGCACAAATTCGAGCCCATTCTCCCCACCGACCGGCTCGACGATGAGACAGACGTCATGGGCCTTCCGCTCGAGCCAATCGAGTGCCGCCTTGGGTGTCTCGGCGCGTTCGAGGACACAGCCCGGTCCATCGTTATTGCCGAGCAGTTCCTGAAGTTCAAGCTGGGCCGAGGGGTTGTCGCTGACGAGGAGCACGCGCAGAGGTGCCAGGGCGGAAGCCGCCGGTCGCAGGGTTCCTGGAATGCAGTCCATTCCGTGCGTCATTCCGAGGCTCTCTGGGCATTCCGGTGTGGTGATCGCGAACTGTCAGTGGCCTGCCCCCAGCCCCCAGCTGCGGAAAACTGGCAGCTGGCGGCCGGTCGCCGGTGGCTGGTTGCTCTAGTCTGGCTTCAGTATCGGCTGAGACTTACTTTTCTTGACTATGGGGAGACTGCAGCTATTCGAGACCGGGTTGATCCTTGCCGTGATGTTCCCGGCGGGATCCGGGAATCTCGCCGCTCAGGCGGCGGTGATCGGTCGGCTCTCGGTGGTCGATCGGGGCGACCGGATGGCCGAGGACGTGGGACGGGCCGTGATATGGCTGGAAGCGGATCAGGCCCCGGCCGCCGTCGCGAGCCACGGCGACATGATCATCGAAGGAAAGCAGTTCCTGCCGCACGTTCTTCTGATCCCGGCCGGCTCCACCGTCACCTTCCCCAATCACGATCCCTTCAATCACAACGTCTTCTCGCTTTCCGAGGCCGGGTCCTTCGATCTTGGACTCTACGACCGCGGGGAGGGGAAGTCGAAGGAATTCTCCAGTGCCGGGATCATCCGGGTCTACTGCAACGTCCACGCAACCATGAGTGGCTTCATCGTCGTCCGAGACAATCCATGGTACACCCAGCCGGGTGCCGACGGGTCGTTCACGATCGCCGATGTGCCGGCGGGGGAGTACACCCTCCACGCGTGGCACGAGCGGGCCAAAGAGGCGAGCCAGCGTATCCGAGTGACGGCCACCGGCGCCAAGGGCCTGGCGATCGAGCTCGACGCCCGCGGCTACAAGTTCAAACCGCACCTGAACAAGTATGGGCAGCCGTATACCCAGGCGGGGCGGCGCTATTAGGGTGGGGCCGTTAGCCGTTAGGGAAGCTCTGCACAAGTTGAAGGGATCCTAGCAGATTTCATCATCCCTCGACTCCGGATTCTCTCATGGCGAAGCAGCGGACCTTTGCGTCGTTGGCCTGGACCACCAAGGGCCGGGTG
>JBGPJS010000421.1:0-3912 GCA_041485505.1 Gemmatimonadota bacterium
ACCTGCTCATCACCGACGTCCAGATGCCGGGCATGAACGGCGAAGAGCTGGCCCTCGCCGTGACGGAATCGAGACCGGGCACGAAGGTCTTGTTCATATCCGGGGACGCCAGTGTGGCCCGGTTGGGTGAGAGTGAGAACCGCCGACAGGTCCGTTTCCTTGGCAAGCCGTTCCTTCCCGTCGAGCTCGCCCGCTGCATCCGAGAGATGCTCGACGTCGACTAGAACTCTCCCCGCCCCACGAGACCAGCAGGAAGACACCAACAGACGGCGTTCAAGGGATTGCCTGTCGTTTACCGGAAGCTCACCCGCACGATCCTCCCGCCGGGTCCGACCATCCATCCAGCGCCGGTACCCGCGAAGCCCACGCTCCAGTAGCTCTGGGAATCGAGGGCCATCCAAGTCACGCCGCCGTCGGTGCTGTAGCTTGATCCCCCGGGACCGACCGCGACGATCGTCCTGGCGGCGCGAGGCACCCATGCCGCACCGAAGACCGCGCCGTGCAAGGTGGGCCGCCCGCCCAGGCTCCAGCTCCGTCCGCCGTCGCTGGTGAACGCCACGTTGTCATGCTGGCTCTCGTTGTTCGCGATGTCGCCGCCCAGCGCCGTTCCGTGCAGGGCGTCGCGAAAGGCGAGGGAGGTAATCCCGGTAGACTTGGTGCCATGGATGATCGGGGTTTCGACCACGGCCCAATGTCGGCCCCGATCGTCGGTGCGGAACACCCGCGCGGTTCCTCCCTCGCTCGCGCCGGTGCCGAACCAGGCGCTCCGCCGGCCGGCCGTGACCACACAGGTGCCGCTTGCCGCAAAGGCGCCCTCGCCGGGTTGAGCCGGCGGCACCTCAGCGGGAGGAACCGGAGTCCAGTTGGCGCCGCCGTCCGCCGTCACCAGTACCGGAAAGCCTCCGTTTACGGCATCGCTGATCGCCAGGCCGTGGTCCCGGTCCCAGAAAGCCAGGCAGTCGTAGAAGGCGGCTGAGTCGGCGTTGGTGAACTGCAGGGCCCAGGTGCGCCCGGCATCGGTGGTCTTGTAGATACGGGACCGATCCCCGGGTCCGGCACTCAGGAGATAGGCAGTGATGGAGTCGACCCCGTGCACGTCGCGGAATTCGAGCGACTCCGCGCCCGGCACGACGGCGGCCACCCAGGTCGCTCCTCCGTCGGTGGTGCGGACATACGTCCCGCCGGTCCCGCTGGCCCAGACGATCTGGTCATTCACCGGACCTACAGCTTGCAGGCGTTGGGGGGTGCGGCTGGTTTGGGGCGTGAGTGTGGGGCGGATCGGCGTTGCCATGGTGGCGGGAGGCACCCCTCCGCTGCACCCGGCCGCTCCCAGAAGGATCAAACCCAGAGGCACAGAGGTTTTCATTGTCTCGGAGGGTAACCGGGCATGTCCATTTTCACACCTTGGGTTAGGTTGGCCACGCTTGCGCAACGGCCTCTACCTGACCCCGGGTGACCGGCAGGCGGATCCTTCGTGGCGGAGGTGGAGTGCCGCTACCGTTACGCAACTTGCGTAACGCAAAGTGCGCAATAGATTCACCCTGTGTCCAGGCCCCTCCCCGCCGGTGCCCGCAATCCCTTCGAATTTGGCCGCGAACTCGCCCCCGACGAGTTGGTGGACCGGGAAGAAGAACTGCGTGACATCGGCCGGATCGTGGCCAACCGCGGCAAGCTCTTCTTCATCGGGCCCCGCCGCTACGGCAAGACCTCCATCCTCAATGCGGTGGAGCACCGTCTCGCCAAACGGGGCGTCGTGGTGCTGCGCTACGATGCCGAGGCCTACGAGAGCCTGAGCCTCCTGGCCCAGGCCGTTCTCACCGGCGCCGCCCGCAAACTCACCGGCCCGCTGGCCAAGGCCGGCGGCATCATCAAGAAGTTTTTCGCTCGGCTCCGACCCGATGTAAACTACGATCTGGCTAACCACAAGATCACCGTGAAGATCGGGACCACGGTGGAGCCCCGGGCTGCCGAGCTGCCCTTCCTGACGGACGTGCTGGACGGAATCGAGCGCTTGGCACGAGCCGCGAAGAAGCCGGTCGTGGTGATCCTCGACGAGTTCCAGCAGGTCGTCCGAGAAGGCGGCGAGGCGGCCGAGCGCCAGATCCGAGCCGCGGTCCAGCGCCACCGCCAGGTGAGCTACATCTTCGCCGGTTCCAAGACCCAGCTGCTGGCCGATCTCAGTGGCGACCCCGGCCGCGCCTTCTGGAAGCTGGGCGAGCGGCGCTTCCTGGGGCCGGTGCCGCGGGAGGATTTCCGCCGCTTCCTCCGGAAGGGTTTCGGGGCCGCAGGGTTCAAGACCACGCCGGAGGGGATTGAGCGGATCCTCGACGCCGCCGAGGATGTACCGTACAATGTCCAGCGCCTGGCCAGCGCCTGCTGGGAGCGGCTCCGGGTCCGGGACGATCGAGTGTTGAGCCCCGGGGCGGTGGACGACGCGCTTCAGTCGGTCGTGAAAAACGAGAATCCAGCATATATCCAGGTCTGGACCAACCTGACCAAGGCCCAGAAGAAGGCGCTCAAGGCCGTCATCGAGGAAGGAGGCCGTGAGCTACACTCCCGCGCCATCCTGCACCGCCATGGGATCGCGGCCTCCACCATGCAGCGGGCCCTCGAAGCGCTCGACGCCCTCGGCATCGTCCGGCAGGACGAAGCGGCCGGCGGGATCCGGTTCCGCCTCGAAGACCCCTTCTTCGCGGCCTGGCTCGCGATGGCACAGGAGCAGCAATGAAGCCGGCTCGCACAAACGAATCGAAGGTTCGGTCATCGTGACCACCCTCCTCGACCGCCTCAAGATCACCCTCGCCGACCGCTACGCCATCGAGCGGGAGCTGGGCGCCGGCGGCATGGCGCTGGTGTACCTCGCTGAGGACCTCCGGCATCATCGGCGAGTGGCCATCAAGGTCCTGCGCCCCGAGCTGGCGGCCCTCGTCGGGGTTGAGCGGTTCCTCAAGGAGATCGAAGTCACCGCCGGGTTGCAGCATCCCCACATTCTGCCGCTCCACGACTCGGGGCAGGTCGACGGTGTCGGCTTCTATGTGATGCCCTTCATCGCGGGGGAGTCACTGCGGGACCGGCTCACCCGGGAAAAGCAGCTTCCGGTTGAGGACGCCGTCGCCATCACCCGGGCCGTAGCGGGCGCGCTCGACTACGCCCACCGGCATGGGGTGGTGCACCGCGACATCAAGCCGGAGAACATTCTGCTGCACGAGGGCCAGCCGCTCGTGGCCGACTTCGGGATCGCGCTGGCGGTGAGCAACGCGGGTGGGAGTCGGCTCACGGAGACTGGGCTCTCGCTTGGCACGCCACACTACATGAGCCCTGAGCAGTCGATGGGGGAGCGGGAGATCACCGGGCGAAGCGACATCTACTCGCTGGGTTGTGTGCTGTACGAGCTGCTGGCAGGAGAGCCGCCCTTCCAGGGGCCGACGGCCCAGGCGATCGTGGCGCGAATCATCACGGAAAAGCCCCGACCGCTGCGGGCCAACCGGCCGACGGTGCCCGAGCACGTCGAGTACGCGGTCGACCGTGCGCTCGAGAAACTGCCGGCCGACCGGTGGGGAACGGCGGCGGAGTTTGCGGAGGCGCTGATAGGCGGGACGGCGGGACGGCGGTACGACGGTAAGGGAGCCCGCGGGGCAGATACCGCCGGCTCACCCTCCCACCGTCCCGCCCTCGCCGGCTGGGGCGTCGCGCTGCTGGCCACTGCCCTTGCCCTCTGGGGCTGGCTCAGGCCCAGACCGCTGACCTCCGGACCGGAAAGCCAGCGCTACGAGGTCATCCTGCCAGACTCGGCGCCGATCGCCTATCGCGGCCGCGCCCCGCTGGATATCTGGCAGCGGGCACTCGCACTCTCGGCGGACGGGAGCACGCTCGCGTACGTCGCCCGGCGAGACAGCACCACCCTACTCTACG
>JBGPJS010000422.1:0-3894 GCA_041485505.1 Gemmatimonadota bacterium
CCCGGTCAGCTCGCGCGCGAAGGCAGGGGCAATCACCGCCGAGTCCTGGGTGAGATGGCCATCCCAGGTGATCAGGGTCTTGTGGTCCAGGTTGATGGTGTAGCGGTCGTCAGTGCTCTCCGGCACCTTGCCGGCCCGGAGATCCACCCGGGCGGCCGGAATGAACACTCCTTCGGCCTCCGTCTTGGGGCGCCAGTCACTCGTCGCAACCAGGGAGGTGCTGTAAACCGTCGGAGCGCCCGGCGCCCCTCCAACGGGAGTCACCGCCACACCCCACCAAATGAGTGCCTCCGAGTTGTCTGGTTTCTTCTCCATGTATCGGTGCTCCCCAACCAAGATCGCGTCGAAATAGAAGGCGCACATGTTTGCCGGTATCCAGGAGGCGTACTCCGGACTGTCGGCAATCAGGCGGCTGGTGCCGGGGTGCAGATCGGAGACCTGATCCGCCGGGACCATCTGGTAGCCCGGCGGTGCCTGCTTCTTGGCCGTGGCGGCTTCAATCAAGAATTCGACACACCAGCCGTTCCGGAGATTCTCCAGGCCCCACCGCTGCCGCACCTCGCCGGCCGAGGTGTTCTGGGCTGAGGCGAGACCGGTGCCGAGGGAGAACATGAGCGCGAACGCGGAGAACGAGAGACGAATGCGAAGCCTCCGGTCTTAGGTGCTGGGTGCTGGTTACTGGGTGCTGGTTACTGGGTGCTGGGTGCGCGTGTTGGGTGCAACAAGACAACCTGCCCCTTTCCCCCTACCCCCTACCCCCTACAACCTACAACCCACCTCCCACCGCCCGTTCAAGGACGCTCGAGCTCTCCCCTAACCCACTCATCCACATTCTGCTGCAGGATGGAGCGGGTCACCGGCCCATCCCGCAACACCATGTCGTGGAAATGCCTGAGGTTGAACCGGGCGCCGAGGGTCTCCCGGGCGGAATCCCTGAGGCGGAGGATCTCACGCTGGCCGATCATGTACCCCAGCGCCTGCCCGGGGTCGGCGATGTAGCGGTCGACTTCACTCTCGATGTCGAGCCGGCTCAGGGCCACGTTCGCCAGCATGAAGTCCACGGCCTCTTCCCGGGACCAGCCCATCGCGTGGATCCCGGTATCCACCACCAGCCGGGAGGCGCGCCAGCTCTGGAAGGTGAGCATCCCGAGCCGGGACAGGTCATCTCGATAGACCCCGGCTTCGTCCGCCAGGCGTTCCGTGTAAAGCGCCCAGCCCTCGACGTAGGCAGTCACCCCACCACCATAGCGCCGGAAGGCGGGGAGCGGGAGTTCCTGGGTGAGTGCGATCTGCAGGTGGTGGCCCGGTACCGCTTCGTGAAAGGCCAGGACCTCTGCCGTAAACCTGGGGCGGGCGGAAGGGTGATAGGTGTTCACGAGGTATCGGCCCGGCCTCGAGTTGTCCGCCGCTCCTGGAAAATAGTAGGCCGAGGGGGCATCCACTTCCTGGTAAGCCGGCATCCGCTCAACCACGACTCGGCGGACCGGCAGATGACCGAATAGGTCGGGCAGCTTCCGCTCCATCCGGGCGGTCGCCTGCACCGCGGCCTGGAAGACCTGGTCCCGGGTGGTGAACGCCATCGCGGGGTCGGTCCGGAGGGCCGCGAGCACGGAATCGAGGTTCTCGGTGTGAAAGCGCTGGCGGACCACGGCTGCCATCTCCTGACGGATGGATTGGACCGCGCTCAGGCCGATCTGGTGGATCTCGTCGGCGCCAAGATCGAGAGAGGTGTGGGCCCGGATCAGAACCCGGTAGCACGCCGCTCCCTCGGGCAGGGCGCCGAGACCCGGCTGGGCCCGACTCCTGGGGAGGAGCTCGGTGCGGAGGAAGTCCCGGTAGCGCGCCACGGCGGGGAGGATCGAATCCCGCACCAGCGGTAACAGCGCCCGGGTGAGTTCCCGTTTGGCGCCCGCGGCCGGAACTCGGCGGGCTGGAGCCAGAAACGGCGAGGAGTCGGGGGCGACTGCCAGGAGGTTGTCCAGCTGTGCGACCACCCGCTCAACATTGATGCGAGGAGCCACCAACCCGCTGTCCATTCCGGTGCGCAGGTTGGCGACCTGCTGGTCGAAGTAGCTCCCCATGGCACTCCACCGGGCGACCACCAGGCGGCGATCTTCGTCGGTGGAAACCGGCTGGAGGTTGGCGAGGTCGAGCAGGCTCACCTGAGGGCCCGACTGCTGGTTGACTTCCCAGAGTTGCCGCCGGCAGGTTGCGGTGGACAGATCGCGGGTCAGGAATTCCTGCAGCAAGGCAAGGTTCATCCGACCGCCGCGGTCGAGGCTGGCGGGATCGATGGTCGCGGCACCGCGGAGGAGCTCCCGGAGGTCGCGCTGGTAGGTGTCGAACGCGGCGGGCCGCAGGTCGGTCAGCCGGCCGTTCCGTTCGCCCGGAAAGCCGTTGGTGGTGGCGATCTCGGGATTGCGATCAAGCTGGGCCTGCCAGTAGGCATCGGCGAGGCGGTCCACCTCCGACTGCTGGGCGGCAACGGGGGCGGTGGCCACGAACAGGGCAACTAGCGTCAGAAGGGACACCCGCAGATGAACGCAGATTGACGCAGGTCCACCGACGGTGTGATCCCACCACCGCCTTCGAGAAATCAGTCGAATTGATCGTGTCGTGAGCTGAACGGCTGATCTGCGTTCCTCTGCGTTCATCCGCGGCTAGGTCCTCTTCGCCGATCGAACGGCAGCCTTGAGGTGCGCATACGCCTTGGGATCGAGGGCACCGAATCCCATATCACGATAGGCCACCTCCCCCTTCGGGTTGATCACGTAGACCGTCCGGCGGTTATAACCATCGTCCCCCGCGCTCCCGAACTTCTTCGAGATCTCCTGGCCTTCGTCACTCAGGAGCTGAAAGGGCACCCCGAGGCTCGCGGCGAAGCGGGCATGGGTGTCCAGCGAATCGGCGTTGATCCCGACGACCACCACATTGTCCCCGAAGAGGTCCTGGTACTGCTCCGTGAAGGTCTTCATCTCCGCGGTGCAGCCGCTGGTGAAATCCTTGGGGTAGAACGCCAGCACCACGGTCTTCCCCCGCTGGCCGTTCAGGCGGAACCACTGATCGACGGGTCCCACTCCGTCCTTGCCCGCCCAGGGAAGGGCAAAGTCCGGCGCCCGGGCACCCACTTCGGGACCGGAGACGACGACGGCCGTGGGCGCACCGTAGTCGGACTGCGCGTCGGCCGGGAGGACGGAAAAGACGGAGAGGACGGAGAAGACGAAGAAGCCGGAGAAAGCGCTACCGTATCTAGTCATGGTGTTGATCCTCGAATGGTCTGTTTGAATTCTATAATCCCGGAATCCCTCAATCCCTCAATCCCTCAAGCCCTCAATCCCCCAATCCCCCAATCCCCCAATCCTCATTCCCCCATTCCCACAATCTGCCTGAGCACGTCGTCGAATTTCTGCTCCGCCCCGATGCCGGTGTAGACCACCTTACCGGTCTTGTCGACGATCACCACGTACGAGGTGGCGGGCGCGAGGTAGGCCCGGGTGCTGGTGCCTTGATCGTCGTAGAGGACCCGATAGGCGATGTCGTGGCTCTCCAGGTAGCGCCGGACCCTCTCTGGGGTCTGATTCACCACTACGTTCACCCCGATGAACTCCACCTTGTCGCCGTAGGCGGCTTGGGCGGCCTTGATAGCGGGGAGGAGTTCCTCACAGTTAGGGCACCAGGTCGCCCAGAATTCGATAAATACCGGCTTCTTGCCGATCCACTGACCCAGATCGATCGGCTTTCCGTCGAGATCGTTCACCTTCACGATCGGCGCCTGAACGCCGACCGCTAGCCCGGCCTCGGACTGCGCGGTGAGCGGCGCGGCGGAGCCCAGTACCGCCATGGCGGCCGCAAGAGTCGAGAGCCTCATAGCACCTTTCCCATCTGCACGAAGTA
>JBGPJS010000423.1:0-3887 GCA_041485505.1 Gemmatimonadota bacterium
CTCCCGCTCCCATCCACCGTGTCCTGGAGGCTGCTCGTGCTCCAGCTCACGTAGAAGCCGGTGACCGGCTGGGCCTGGCCATCCAGGGCGGCGATCTGGAAGGAGAACTTGGCCCCCGCCAGGATGGTGGTGTCCCGGGGCGTCAGTTGCAGCGAGGCCACGGTGGAGCCCGGCCCCACGAAGCTCAGTGGAATGGTGGGCGGCGGATTGCTCCCCGCCGGCCCCTGTTTGACCACGACGGTCTGGCTGCCACTGAAGAGCAGGGTGCTGCCGCTCAAGTACTCGAGGCTGAGGATCAGCGATTCCGAGGACTGAATCAGGTTCACCTGGGCGGTGAGCTGGAGCTGGGGCTGGGTGACCGGGAACCGTTGGCCCTTGCGGAGGATGGTGTCGCTGGGGGGCCGGATGACGAAGAGCTGAACGCTGTCGAGCACCAGATTGAAGCTGGCGAAGGGGAAATTGGTCGGGAACTGGGGGCTCACCCCGATCGCCGCCGGGCCCGGGCGCACTGGTGCGGTGGGACTGTCGGAGCAGGTGGAAAGCCCGAGTGCCGCGACGAACACCATGAAGGTGCGCGCAAGGCGTCGGAGCGGGAGCGTCAGGCGCGGTCCGCGGGCCAAAGGCTACTCGGGCTTGAGTTCGCAAAGGACCGGGAGCCGGATCAGGCCTCCCAGTGTTGGTAATAGACGGGCCGCCGGCAAGGGTGTCAATAGTGGTGGGGGTGCGACAGGTGGGGCGGAGTTCCGAGTTCCGTGTAGAGGCGCAGCAATGCCGCGCCCCTGCTCGGAACCCGGAACTCGGAACTCGGAACTGTATTACCCTCGCCGCCGGAGCCCCAGCGGGATCAGCATCAGGCCGATGCCTGCCAGCCAGAGTCCGTTGGCGCCGTGACCTGCCTCAGAGGATGCGGCCGCGACCTGGGCCTTGAGCATGGTCTCAACGTCGGAGGGTGAGACTGGTGCCGGCATGATCCACCCTTCCTTCTGCTGGGTTGGGACCCGGACATTCGCGATCTCCCCGTTCCTGCCGACCGTCACGAGGGCCGTGGCGTGCGACATCTCGTCGCCCGTTCCCAGGTTGATTACCAGCACCCAGGCGCCTGCCGCGGGCGCCGTGTACCTGACGGCGTACACTCCCGTGACGGAGGTCGAAGCCAGCTCGAGCTTCACCGATTGCCGCTGGCCGTTCACCAGTCCCTCGGCGGTGCCGCTCACCGGATAGCCGATTGGATCGCCGTGGTGATAAACCCGTACCAGGCAGAACGCGCCCTTGGTGGTGGAGTTGAAGGGATTGGCTGGGTACTCGATCGAGATCCACGGTGGGCCCGCAAACGCGGGGGACGCCAACGAAAGGGATAGCAGTGTGGCGCCGAGCAGGGAACGGCGGATGGTACGATGCATGGTGACCTCCAGAAAAGTGAGCGGTAAGCGGTAGGGGCGACCCACGGGTCGCCCTTCTGCCTCAACAGTGTGATGCCGGCCGCCCTTGCACGGTTTGGAAGGCTCTCATCGCTCGCCACAAGGGCGACCCCGAGGGTCGCCCTACACCGCTCACCGTGGTTTGAGGACCACCATCCCCTTGAACGTCCGTACCATCACTCGGGCGCTTCCATTGCCCAAGGTGAAATGCCATTCCCCGTTCTTCCCCGGTGAGGGAACCGTGCCGCGCTTCGTGAGCTCATTCCGGATCTCCCCGCCGTAGCTGTTGATATCGAAGTCAGCGCCGAGGGTTGTGGGGAGTCGGAGCTCGACATTCCCGCTGTGGGTCTCCGCTTCGAGCGATCCGCCCGGTTCCAGATCGCCCTTGAAGGCGATCTCCCCCGAGAGGGTCGAGAGCCGGACCCGCCGCACCGGCCCCGTCATGCCCACGAGGAGGGGGCCCGACACCGAGGAGACTTCGCTTTCCCGCAGCAGCCCCCGAAGCACCAGCGGGCCGCTCGCGGTCTTGGCTCTCACCGAGGGCGACTCCGCCGCGATTTCGATCCCGCCATCCAGAGACTCGGCGTTCACATCGGCGGGTTGGCCGGCGACCCGAATCCTGCCGCTCACCGTCACCACGTCGATACTTCCGGTGATGCCGTCCACGTCGATTTCCGCCGTGATGGTCTTGACCCAGACCCGGCTCCCCTGCGGGACCCGCACCTCGAAATCGGAGGACGACAGTTCCTTCTTTTCTTGCGGCCAATCGATCCCGAGCTTGAGCGACCGATCGGTTCCACCGAGGAAGAATTTGCCAGCGGTCTCTCCCACCGTGCCGCTCACCGCGAGACTGTCATGGTCCCACCCGACCACCCGGACCGATCCGGCCGGATTGATGATCCGGATCGAGGCATCGGCCGCGACTGCCCGCCCTTCGTTGACCCGCCCTTGGGCGGCCAGGGGAATGCCGGCTCCGGCGCTCGCCAGAGCTGCCATCGCGAGGATCCAAAGCGGCCGAGCGCTCTTCCGGCCACAACCGAGTGGATCCCTCGCTCTGCTCGAGATGACACGGTGAAGTGTTTGCCCCGTCAGCCCGCCTGCCCGCCTGCCCGCCTGTCCGCCCGTCTTCATATCAACTCTCCCCGACCGCCCGCACCGCTCTCCGGAGCAGGTCAAGCCGTTGCTGATAGCGGGTCAGGACCATCTGCTCGAGGCCCCGATTACCCGGATCCTTTGCGAGCGCGGCCTCCGATTCCCTGATTGCGGCGTCGATGATACCGAGATTGCGTTGGATGACAGCGAGCGTGACCGGAGAGAGCGACCGTTCAGCGCTTTCCACCTGCCGGACCAGTTCGAGGCTGGCGCGGGCATAGTCCGATTGCAGGGAGATCACCCGCTCGACACTCGGCTGCTGCCGGCGCAGCCAGGCAACCGTCACTCCTGAGGAGAGCGTCATCAAGACTACCGCTGCGGCGGCGAGCATCCACCAGGTGCGGGCGGAACGACGGAAAGGCGGAACCGCGCTCCGATCTCCCGCCGTCCCGCCGTCCCGCCGTCCCGCCATCCCACTAACCCGACGCAGCCGTGGCTCAATTTCCCCCCAGAGATCCCGCTCCGGTTCGATCGCTTCCGGCAGCGCCGCCACATCGGCCAGGAGGGTCCGCAGCTCTTCCAGTTCCGCCGCGCATGCCGGGCAGGAAGCCAGGTGGGACGTCACTGCTTCCCGCTCCGGCTCACCGAGCGATCGGTCGAGGTAGTCGTCAAGAAAGGTTCGAACTTCGTCGCATTTCATCGTTGCAATGCCTCCCTCAGCAGTCGCCTGGCGCGGTGGAGCTGGGCTTTGGAGGTACCCGCGGCTATCCCGGTCAGGGTCGAAATCTCTCCGTGCTCGTAGCCCTCGACATCGTGAAGGACGAAGACCGCGCGGGCCCCCGCCGGCAGTCGCGCGATCGCCTGGTCCAGGTCCATCCTTACTCCTGGCGATTGCGGGTCGCCACCGCGTTCCAAGGCGCCGGGGTCCTCGACCGGCGTTACCCGCCGGTCCCGCCGGATCGCCGAGCGTTGGGTGGCCAGGATCTCGTTGACCGCCAGGCGGTGCAACCAGGTGGAGAACGCGCTTTCTCCCCGGAAACCCGCGAGCCTTTCCCAAGCTCGTACAAAGACGTTCTGCGTCAGCTCCTCGGCCTCGGCACGGTTGCCGGTGAAGCGGAGGCAGAGGGCGTATACCCGCCCCGCGTTCGCCCGATACAGGACGTGAAAGGCCGTGTGGTCTCCCTGCTGCGCCCGGCGGACCTCGTCGGTCACTGACGGAGCAGAAGGCGGTTGGTTCGATGAGCGCGAATCCTCACCAGGCAGCCGCTGTGAGAGTAGAACTGTATGGGCCGGCACAACCCTCAGATGCCGGTCGGCGGATCGGGGTTTAAAGTATGGTAACGGCCTTGGGCGATGGGCTATGCGCTGCTCCGGAGC
>JBGPJS010000424.1:0-3859 GCA_041485505.1 Gemmatimonadota bacterium
CCACCCCGTCCTGCATGGCAAGCCAGACCAGCTGGGAGTACAGATTGAAGAGAGTGATGGTGTCCTTCTCATCGTTAGGCTGATTGGCGAGGGGGCCGTAGGGGAGGTGCCGGAGCCCGAAACCGGCGTCCACCGGTGCCTGCAACGTGGATTGGACCAGCTCGAGCAGTCTGGCAAATCGGAACGCAAAGGCCTTGGTGACCGGGCTGCCGTCTTCCACCAGCGTGAGGCGGGTCACCGCCAGGTGGATGGGCTGAGTGCCCGGGCCGAGGAACAGGTTCATGGCCGCGTGGTGGCCTTCGATGGCGGACCAGCGGGCGTGCTCGCGATCCGCTCCGCTTCCGGTACCATACACCGACGCGATGAGCTGGGTGCCGTTGGCGTAGCGCGCCGCCTCGAGCGAGCCGATGGTGATCAGGCCGCTCCCGCCGGGGGCCAGTCGGACCTGGGCCCCGGTGCTCTCATCGGTAAAAGTGATCGAACCGTCCGAGCCCCGATACTCGGCCCGGGTCGCGATGCAGGGTGGCGGTGCCGCCTGAATGTCGCTGGTACGCACCACCGCGGCCTTGACGCCGTGCTGGCGCAAGCTCGCCTTGAGGGTTTGCAGCCGGGCCTCGTCGGGTTCCACGAACAGCAGGCGCATCCCCTCGCCGACCAAGTGCTGGCGCAGGTTGAAGAGGTCCAGCTCCGTCACCTTCGCCACCACCTGCAGGTAGGGATCCAGGCCCTCGGCGCTCGGCGCGACCGGCCGCACCGCCAGGACCGCTACCGCCGGCTCCGGAAGTTCGGCATGCATGCGCCACACGGATGCAGTCATAAGTCGGATCCGGGTTTGAGAGGGGAGACTAGCAGTATGGGCAGACCGTAACGCAGCCGCCAGTGCGCCGTCCCCGGACCCCCTCTCCTGCTCCGCCTCACCCCCTTGCCCTCTCTCCAGCACGGGGGACCAGGGGGTGAGGCCCCGCCGGCCCCACCGGGTTGATAGGGAGGTGATTCAGCGGTGATCGGGTTGGTTATTTTTCCGGCCATCACTTCAACCCGGAGCCGCTCCATGTCCCGTCCCTTCGCCGCCGCTATCGGCTTGGCGCTCCTGCTCGCCCTCCCTACCGCGGGCCACGCCCAACTGGGGCGTCTCGTCAAGAAGGCCAAAGAGAAGGTTGCGCCGGCCGCGGCCGCGCCCAGCGCGGACGAATCCCAGCCCGCCCGGCTGCCTGGGCCGGAGCTCACCGCCGATGTGGTCGACCACTTCCTGCAGGGCTTGAGAGCGGAGAAGGATGCCAGGGACCGCGGCGCCGCCGCCGAGGCAGCGCGCGGGCGACAGACTAAGGAGGCGCAGATGGATCCCCAGACCCGCTACTACTCCTGCGTAAGCGAGAAAAACCAGAGCGATCCGAAGTATCCCGAGCTCCAGAAGCTGGGACAGGACGGGCAGGATGCGGCCAAGAAGAACGACACCAACAAGGCCATGCAGATCGCCACCCAGATGCAGAGCCTGGTTCTCGAGATGCAGCAGCGGGCGGAGACGGCGTGCGCTTCCCTGAAACCGGGCGCCGCCCCCGCCCCCGCGCCGGCGCCGACCCCCGATCAGCTGGCCATCCAGAACGCCCCGACCGGTTCGGCCGAGGATGCGGGCGCCAATGGGGCGGGCATGACCCCGCTCAAGTACGGCCAGGTGAAGTAGCTCATCTACACCTATCTGGTCGACGGCAAGCGCGCCGGCGTGACCGACGATGAGAAGCAGGTCATCGACGCCAAGCGCGCCGATCTCACGGACGGCTTCAAGGCCATCGGGTTGATGTGATCATGCGACGCGCGCTGGTACTGCTGACGCTGGGCGGCGGAGCGTGCGCTCTCCTGGGGAACCGGGAGGGCGGGCGAGGCAGGGTGGCCTGGGAATCGATGCGGCCGGGGATCGAACTGGGGACCATGACCCTCTCCGCCCCCGGCGAAGGGTGGCGGACCCGGGCCGTGCTCCTCCGGCTGGACCCCACGCGGGCCCGGTTGCGGCTCGGTACCAGGCTCAGCCCAGACCTGAGCGCGGGAGCCTGGACGGTGGACGCCGCGCCGGCCGCGGCGGTGGCGGCGTTCAACGCCGGACAGTTCAGTGGGATCGCGCCGTGGGGCTGGACGGTGATGGACGGTCTGGAGCTCCGCCCACCCGGAACCGGCCCGCTCTCGATGGCCGTCGTGGTCGACAGCACCGGAATGGTCCGCCTGGTGCGGCCGGACAGCATCGCCGTGGTCCGCAAGGCCGGCGGGGTGCTGACCGCCTTCCAGTCCTACCCCGCGCTGTTGCTGGACCAGGGACGGATTCCCGATCAGCTGGTCAGGGCGGGACTCGGTGTCGACGTGGACCACCGGGACGCGCGGCTTGCCCTCGGGCAACTTCCTGATGGGCAGCTGCTTCTGATGCTGACACGGTTCGACGGCATCGGCGAGGCGGGCGGCTCTATTCCTTTCGGCCTGACACTGAGGGAAACCGCGGCGCTGCTCCGGTCACTCGGCGCCATCCAGGCGGTGGCGCTGGACGGCGGAATCTCGGCCCAGCTCATGGTGCGCACGGCGGACGGCGGAACCCGAGCCTGGCATGCCTGGCGCAAGGTGCCGGTGGGAGTGGTGGTCGAGGAGAGGTGAGGGATTGGTGATTGGTGATTGACGAGTGACGATTGACGATTGACGAATGAGGAATGAGGAATGAGGAATGTCGAATGCCACAAGTTACTCGATGGCAATCGACATTCGTCATTCGTCATTCGGCCAACCTCACTCTTGAACCAGCGTCTCCCCTAGCACATCCAGCCGCTCCGCCCAGAAGCTCTTCAACCTGACGGCCGCGGCCCGGTCCGGGAACTTCCCGTGTTGAATCTGCACCTGACTCTTCGCGGCCCCCTTGCCGGTGAAGACAGCTTCCACCGAGGTCCGATCAGGCCAGGTGATCCGCACATACTTGTTGCGAGTTTTGCTCCGAACCGTGAGGTCCAGGGGTAGCCATCCCTTCCGGGCGCGCTGGTCGCTGAAGGCCCGATAGAGCAGAGCCAGCGGTACCGCGAAGGTCCGGCTCTTGGTGGCGTTGAACTCGCCACCACGCAGTTGGCCCATGGCACGTAGCCCCTTGATGCGCTCGTAGCCGACGGTGACCATCTGGGTCCACCAGCTGGGTGTCTTGTACTTCTCGCGGACATACTGGGCTATCTGGCGGTGGGGCCAGGAGTGGGCCTCCACCTTGTCGAGGGCCCAGACCCAGCGCTCCCAGTTGCACCCGGTCTTGGCCTTGAGCGCGGCATCGCCAATGCCGGCGAGGCGGGCGTAGTCGGATGGAGCGGACGGAGAGGCCGGAGCGGATGCGACCGCCGTACCGCCGTACCGCCCTCCCGCCGTCGATTTTCCTGATTGTCTTTGGAGGAGATGGGCCCGGGCAGCGGTGTAGGCTTCGCCCGTCTTCAGCATGCGAGCGCGAACCAGGCGCTTGAAGTCCTTTTGGGTAGGCATTGGTCTCGGTCCTTTGGTCAGGCCACGACGACGCGCCCCCCAGCAGCGACGCCCGTGGCGACGCAAAGGTCCGGTGACTGCTGATCCGGGAGTCTGCCCCCCTTTGCCTCACAAGAGCCCCCGCTGGGGGAGGGCCGAAGAGGTTGGGCGTGGATCCGCCGCCAAACCTACGATGCAAAGAGGTGGGGTTTCGCGCAAGGGGCGGGCGGAAAGGCGGTAAGTCGGCTAGACGGCGGGACGGTGGTCCCCCACCCAATCCCCCAATCCCCCGATCCCCCGATCCCCCAATCCCTCAATCCCTCAATCCCTCAATCCCTCAATTCCTTCACCGCCCGATCCGCCTGATCGATCGCACCGTTGCTGTAGGCAA
>JBGPJS010000425.1:0-3853 GCA_041485505.1 Gemmatimonadota bacterium
ATAGAGGATCCGCTGCCCATCGCGGCGGGCCAGAACAAGCCCCGCCTCCTTCAGGATGCTGAGGTGGTGGGAGATCGACGCCCACGCCACCGGGAACTGCGCGGCGATGTCTCCCGCAGCCACATCCCGATCCCGGAGCAACCCGAGGATCTGGCGTCGGGTGGGATCGGCGAGCGCCTTGAAGGTCTTGTCCATGGTTGATGATATAATTCGCTAATCATCTAAATACAAGTCGCACCCGCCCCCCGATGCCCCGCCCCCTCGCGGGGCGGCCACGTTGACACCTCCCCCCATCCCTACGACTTTGAAAGATGCCGAGCATGGCTCCTGCCGCGACCGAACGAAACCACGCCGTTCGCCGGGTCCTCGCCGGCCTTCTGGTGGCCAATCTTGCGGTAGTCGTGGTCAAATTCATTGTCGGAGCTAGGACCGGCTCGCTTGCCGTCTTCGGCGACGCCATTCATTCCTCGGTGGATGCCCTCAACAACGTCTTGGGGCTCGCGGTGGTCCGCGTCGCCTCGAAGGAGCCGGACGACGACCACCCCTACGGCCACGCCAAGTTCGAGACCATGGGAGCCCTCGTGATCGTCGTCTTTCTTTCGGTCACGATCTTCGAGCTGCTCCGCGGGGCCGGCGAGCGCTTGTACCAGGGGGCTCCTCCGCCGGAGGTCACTGCGACCGCGTGGATCCTCCTCGGCTCCACCCTGGTCGTGAACGTCTGGGTGGTGTGGTTCGAGACCCGGGCAGGGCGGCGTTGGAACAGCGACATTCTCCTGGCCGATGCCGCCCACACCCGAGCCGACGTCCTGGTCACCCTCGCCGTCATTGCCGGCCTTCTCCTCGCCCGATCCGGCTTCCCCTGGGCCGACCCGCTGCTTGCCGTCGTGGTGGCGGCGCTGGTGGCGCGGATCGGGCTCGAAATCGTGCGGCGCTCCGTACCGACACTCGTGGATGCGCGCGCCTGCGCGCCGGAAACCATCCAGGTCTCGGCCGAACGGGTTCCCGGTGTGCGGGGGGCCTATGCCATCCGGTCCCGGCGGGCCGCCACTGTCCGCTTCGCGGAATTGACCATCGCCGTAGATGGCGGGGAAAACGTCACCGCCGCGCACCAGATCGCGGACTTGGTCGAGGCTCGGCTCCGGGAGGACCTCGGTCTTCATGAGATCGTGGTGCACGTCGAGCCATGCTGACCACCCTTCAGCTCGAACAGCGCCGCCGCCGGCTCTCCCCGCCCTCGCTCAAGCAGCAGTATCAGGAGTACATCCTTCAGCGGATTGAGGCCTTCAAGAACTCTCTGAGCCGCACGGAACTGCTCCGCATCGGCGGCGAGGCGGCCGAAGAACTCTGCACCAGCACTGCGGGGCAGTTCGTCCTCACTGAGGTGCTCATGCTCGACACCGTTGACCGGATGATCCGGCAGCGGCTGGCCCTCCCCTCCTTTCGCCGCTGGTGCAGGCTCTTCCGCGCGCTCCGGACAGCGCAGCGCGAGCCGACCCACTGGGGCATCGAGCCTAGAAATCCGGTGGTGCGCCTGCTGCCGAGGATCGAACCGGGGGACGCCACCGCCGTCATCGGTAGCGGGGCCGAATCCATCGCCTACCTCCTCGCGGCCCACGAGATGGACGTGACCTTTCTCGCCAGCGATTTCGCGCTGGTGGACCGGGTTGAGACCCGGGCCGCAGAGGAATCCCTGGCCACCAGCTTCACCGCGCTGGTAGCCTCGCCGGGGCATGAGCTGCCCCCGTTCGATCGCCCGGTGAGCCTCGTCATCCTCGATACCGGGGCGCTCGAAGAGTTTGGCCCGGCCGGAACTCCCGGGGCTATCGCCGAGCTCCAACGGCGCACCTACCCCGGTGGCATTCACGTCGTCGTAGCCAGCGGACAGGCGCTCTCCCCCGATGCTTTCGTGAGGCTGTATCCGGACTGGGACCTGGAAGAAAGCCGGGGGCGGCGCCGAAGTGCGGGCCAGCGGACCCACGGCCTCACGTTCGTCAGCCAGGGTCAGAAGGACACGAGAATGGACGTGTCATTTGGACGCGGGGACTTTCTGCACAACGCGCTATAGAGCGCCGGCAGAAGGAGTTGGGAATTCCGCCAAGGCCGGCACAATCGGTGCCCTTCCTCGGTGCCAGGTTGACAGTAGCCTCGCACCTTATCGGAGGAAGCACCGTGACCAGTCTACCCCTGGCTCTCCCGCCCGAACCCCTCGGCATCATCATCAAGTCCGGCCACTCCGTGGCCAGACCCGTGAAATTCTGGGCCTATGTGTGGGCTCATGATGAGGACGGCCCCGAACACTGGCACCAGGTGGTGCCCAAGGAACAAGCCGCCTAAGCCTCTGACCGCCCGATGGAGACGCCCCCGCGACGAAATTCGCGGGGGCGTTATTCTTCTGACAACCCGTCGGTCATCTGCGACGTCCCCGACATCTCCGCCCCCTTCGGAGCTCCCGTGAATCTCGGAATCAACGATCGGACTGCCCTCGTCTGTGGCGGGTCGAGTGGGCTCGGCCAGGCGGTCGCCACATCCCTGGCCGCGGAAGGGGCCCGAGTGGCAGTGAACGGCCGCGACCCCTTGAAGCTCGAGGCCGCCGTCATCGAGATCGCGGCCGGATCCGGACGGGAGGTGAAGGGATTCGTGGCTGATGTAAGCGTGGCGGAGGAGGCACCCTCGCTGGTGGCACGGGTCAGCATGGAAATGGGCGGCGTGGATATCTTGCTTTGTAACGCCGGCGGCCCGCCTCCCGGCTCCTTCAGTGAGCACTCGGCCGAGGCCTGGCAGCAGGCGCTGGATCTGAACCTCCTCTCGACGATTAACCTCTGTCGGGCCGCCCTACCGGAAATGCGGGCCCGCCGCTGGGGCCGCATCATCTGCATCGCATCGGTGGCGGCGAAACAGCCCGCCAAGGGGCTCATTCTCTCCACCACAGCCCGGGCCGGCCTTCTTGGCTTCGCCAAATCGTTGGCCGATGAAGTCGCGGCCGACGGGGTTACCGTGAACGTCCTGTGCCCGGGATACATTGCCACCGACCGGCTCCGGTTCCTGGCCGAAGAACGCGGCAAGCGGGTGGGCAAGAACGTCGGGGACATGCTCGCGGAGAACGCCGCCGGAATACCGATGGGCCGGATTGGACGTCCGGAGGAGTTCGCCGCGGCGGCCGTCTTTCTGGCCTCGGAAGCGGCCAGTTATATCACCGGCACGGCCCTGAGTGTGGACGGGGGCTTGCACCGCTCCATTCTCTGAGACGGCGTCGCTGCTGAACGGCAACCGGCCCACCCCATTCCCCGTTTACTGTTCACCGCGCACTGCTTACGCTTGTCCCCTGATTCCCGACTCCTGAATTACGACTCCTGCTATCGAGGAAGCATGCGCGCGCTGGTGAAAGACTGCCCCGGTCCGGGAATGGTCATGCGGGACATCCCAACACCCACCTGCGGACCGAGCGACGTCCTGATCAAGGTCCACCACGCGGGTGTCTGCGGCACCGACCTCCACATCTGGGAATGGGATGCCTGGGCCAGCAACCGGTTGAAACCGCCCGTCGTCATCGGCCATGAGTTCGCGGGATCGGTCGTGAAGCTCGGTACCGAAGCCGCCGCCACCGGTCATCTGGCGCCGGGAGACCTGGTGACGGCGGAGGGCCACATCGTCTGCGGCGACTGTCTCTTGTGTCGGACCGGCAATGCCCACATCTGCCGGCGGACGAAGATCATCGGGGTGGATCGCGACGGCGCCTTTGCCGAGTTCATCGCCATGCCGATCTCGAACGTGATGAAGCTGGAGGGGATTCCCACCGAGATTGGGGCCATCATGGACCCAATGGGTAACGCGGTCCACACCGTGCTCGAGGCCG
>JBGPJS010000426.1:0-3839 GCA_041485505.1 Gemmatimonadota bacterium
GAAGCTCACCACGCTCGGCGCCTCGGCGTAGCGAGCGGTCGGCAGGCTGAGCCGGAGGGTGAGGACGTTGCGGGCGTCGAAGCCGGGGTCGATGATCTGCAAGTTCCGGAAGCTGCGGATGGTGAGCCCAGCCCCGATCACCAGCAGCACCGCCAGGGCCATCTCGGCGACCACCAGCAGCGTGCGCCCCCGACGACGGCGGAGGCCACCGCTCTGGCCCCGGGCCCCATCGCGCAGCGCGCGCGACAGGTCGAGACCGGCGCTGCGTGCGGCCGGAAGGAGACCGAACAGAATACCGGTCCCCACCGAAAGAAGCAGCGTGAAGCCCAGGACCTTGAGATCCACCGACAGCTCGCCCAGGCGCGGAATCGTGGTCGGTGCCCGCGCCACCAGAATCCGGACCCCGGCCCAGGCGAACCCGAGCCCCACGGCGCCACCCGCAAGGCCGAGCAGCAGACTCTCGACCAGGGTGAGTCGGAGGATGTGCCACTGGCCGGCGCCCAGCGCGGCGCGGACCGCCACTTCGCGGCTGCGGCTGTCGGCCCGGGTTAACACCAGGTTCGCCACGTTGGCGCAGGTAAGGAGGAGCAGTAGCCCCACCGCCGCGGCCAGTACCGCGAGCGCGAGCTGCACCTTACCGGTGACTTCAGCAACCAGCGGCACCGCAAAGGCGGTGAATCGCATCGCCTCGGGGTAGAGCTTCTCCTCGGTCCAGCGCTGGGTCAGGGCCTTAAGCTCGGCCGAGACCTGGTCGACGGTGACCCCCGGCCGGAGCCGCGCCACGGCGTACTGCCAGTGATTTCCCCGGACCGGATCGCCGTGATTGGTCTGGATCGGCTGGATCAACTGAGCGGTGGAGCGGCTCTGAAACTCGAGCGGGAAGCGGAACTCCTTGGGCATGATTCCCACCACCGTGGCCGACTGGCCGTCGAGCTGGATGGAGCGGCCCACCACACCGGGATCTCCTCCGTAGCGCCGCTGCCAGAGATCGTAGCCCAGCATGACGACGGAAGGACCATTGGGGACATCCTCCTCCGCGGTGAAGACTCGTCCGGCGGCCGGGGTCATACCAAGGACGGCCAGGGTGTTCCAGGTCATCTGGGTGGCATCGAGACTCTCGGGGCCCTGGTCGCCGGTGAGCGCCACCTCGCCGTTCTCGCTCCAGGAGGCCACGTCCTCGAACACCGGACTCATGCGCTGGTAGTCGAGATACTCCGCCTCGGAGAGCCAGGTCTTGTCGAAGTTGATCCACAGGCTCCATATCAGGGCCAGCCGTTCCGGGGCGCGGTAGGGCAGGGGCTTGAGCAGCACGGCGTTGACCACGCTGAAGATGGCGCTGTTGGCGCCGATCCCGAGGGCCAGCGTGAGGATCACGACGGCGCAGAACCCGGGCCGCCGCCCGAGGGAGCGGAACGCCAGGCGGAGGTCCATCCGGAGGTCCGACATTGGGAACCTGGGCGAAGGGTAGGGTATCCGGTGAGCAAGAGGTCGGACGGCGGGATCGGGGGGAAGGTTGCAGGGGAACGGCGGAACGGCGGGACTTGGGGCCAGGGCCGATTTCGAGCAACGAACCGATGATGCTGCCATCGCGCGACTGGTCGAGTCGACGGTGTGGGTGAACCTGGCCCATCCGGCCCACCAGCGCGCGGTCCCTCCCCGCCCTTCCCGCCTCTCCCGCCTCTCCCGTCTCTCCCGCCTCTACCGCCCTTTCCCGACCGGCTTCCGGACGTATTCATTCACCATGTCCACGAGCCAATCGAGGTCCGGTACGGCGGGGAGCCTCTTGCCCGGCGGAACGATCTGGTCGATGACCCAGGACCCCAACGCCCGGTAGCTCTCGAACTGGGCCTCGCTGAAAAACTGGTCCGCCGTGGTCTCATGGGGGAAGGTCGCGCTGGTCCGGGCGTAATTGAAAACGTCCCTCGGCTCGTCGCCGTAAAATGCCGGCTTGAGGTAGATCAGGGTGCCGTCCTCGGCCTCCTTATCAACCTCCGAGTACTTGATGCGGCCGATCGCGCAGTACTTGCCCGGCGGCGCCGCGTCGATTCCGGTCCGCGAATGGATCTCGATCTGGTGGAACTCGATCGGGATGCCGAAGTCGACCCGGATCTTTCGGATCGCGTTCCCCAGGTCCTCGAACTCCCCGTCGGCATCACACCCCCCATCGCTCACCACGATGGTGTGGCAGCGGCGGAGCACCATCTCGTACAGCGCGAGGTTCTCGAAGTGGCCTCCGTCCGACAGGTAGACATACTCGTTGCTGTCGTCGGTGTGGCCCAGCGCCTCGTCGATGATCGGCCTCACCGCGGTCGCGGGTGAGGAGCGCTCAAAGACATTTCGGCCGGCGTAGCCCGGATTGCCCAGCCACCATCCCAGCCGCACGTTGAACAGGGTGAGGAGGAACGAGATGACGGGCGAGGAGTGATACCCCATGTTGGGGCTGGCTGCCGCCCCCGAGATGGTGATGGCCGTGCCCAGCGTTATTCCGTCCCCTCCCGCGTAGCAGCGGCGCGGGCCCTTCGGCACCAGAGGGGGAGGAGCGGTCCGTCGATAGCCGACGTTGAAGGCCCCGCAATGGATGGGGCTCAGGGTGAACGACTCCGCCTTCCGCTGTTGCCACGCCAGGTTGCTTCCGCCCACCAGATTGAGCGCGACATTGACCACGTGAAGGGGGCGCCCCGCTCTTCCGGCCGACCCTTCGGGCCAGAGTTGGCCCATCCAGACGTTGTCCTTATCGTCGAATCCGGTGAACGGGTTCGGTTTTCTGGCACCCGACGGCCGCGAGGCGCCGAGGTAGGCGCGAATCAGCCGCGCCCGATACATCGCGTGCAGCGAGAACTTGTTGGTGTCGATGCGCCGGGCGGTCCACCAGGCGAACCCAAGCAGCGCCAGTACCACCGTCAGGGTCGGCCAGAATGGGGCGCAGGTCTCCACCGGGAAGGCCGCGTCGCCGGCGCACCCCCAGGCGGGGTGTAGCAGCGATTCGGCGACCCCGGTGAGCCAATGGCCCAGCCCTGGGAACACCTGGCTCAGCCAGGCGACCACCGCGCCATCGACCCGGGCATAGAGCACTCCACCGAACCAGGGGACGGCCCGGGCGCTCAACGCGTAGATGAGCGCGCTGCCCAGCCATGACAGCGAGATGAGCAACAGCACCACGAAGGTCGGAGCCGCCAGGGCCAACGCCACTTTGGACCCGAGGCTCGGCGGCTTGCCCTTGTCGCCGTAGGCGCCACCGAAACCCACTCCGAGGGTGACGGCGCCGGACCCGATGCCGATGGTGCCCAACAGGAATTTCGCAATGGCGTGCGCTGTCGCCGAGTTATCTCGGAGGTAGTTGAGTCCCCAGTGCAGGCCCACCGGACCCAGGAGCACTCCCGAGGCGACCGCCAGCCACCCGACTATCGCGATCAGGACCCAGGCGTTGAAGCGCGCTGCCCACTCCCGCTCCGCGTCCACCTTACTTGCGCTGGTATAGCCGATGTAGATCTGGCTGAATACCAGGATGACGGCCAGCAGCAGGGGCGGATTGAGGGTCACGTACACCAGGGAGTCCAGAGTCGGGGGACTGGCCGGACCGTGAATCACCGTAGCGACGAAGTACCCCACCAGTCCGGCCAGCGCTCCCGTCACCGCGACTGCACCCGCTTCGGCCAACCCCTCTCCCATTCCCTCGCCATGACCGCCGCCGAGGGAAAACAGCCACCCCACGAGGTGGACCCCCAGGCCGATCAGCGCAAAGAAGAGGGGGAGCGGAAGCGGTGGCAACCAGCTGCTGCCCTGCCCGGCGGCCCAGCCCCAGCAGACCACCGCGGCGGTGACGGCGAGCAGCAGCGGCA
>JBGPJS010000427.1:0-3817 GCA_041485505.1 Gemmatimonadota bacterium
CCACGCAGCACCAGGAACAGAGCCGTGGCTCCGAGCCCGATCGCCAGGCAGAGCCGGTTCCGCCGTGTCGGCTCCATCGTCAGGATGGTGCCGAAGGCATAACCCGCCGCCATGACGCCGATCCAGGGGATGATCGAGTAGAGCACAATGAGCTGCGGGCCCTCGGGCCCCAGCGCGATGGGGCCGGCGAAGAACCCCACATACAGGATCTTCCAGAGCCAGGCGATGCCACTCTCCGGCAACTGCGACATCAGCTGGGGCAGGAAGGGATCCACGATATTGTGCCCGGCGACGATCAGGAGCCCGATGACCCCGACCGCCAGAACGGGGAGCCGCACCAGCACCGCCATCAGGATCATGCACCAGCCGATCACCCAGATGACGCCGGCCAACATGTAGTGGGCGTAATCGAGGTTGAAGGTCCACGCCACCCGGATGACGGTCAGCTCCAGGAAGACCAGCCAGGCGCCGCGAGTGAGGAGAAAGCGCGAGAGATTGCCGTGCTTGCGGCCGTAGAAGAATGCGCTGGTCCCCGCGAGGAAAATGAATGCGGGGGCCGAGAAGTGGGTGACCCAGCGGGTGAAGAAGATCCCGGGCGCGGGGCCGCCGGCCGGCAGTCCCGAATACACCCGCACATGATCGATGGCCATCAGGACCATCACCGCGCCGCGGATGATGTCGATGGCCCCGACGCGCTCGGCGCGTTGGAGAGGGGCGCTCACGATCCAGGGGCTCCAGGGTGGAAAGGCATTAGACCTTAGGGCGCCTCCGGGAGGTGGTCAACTAGCGCGGGATGAACGGTGGGAAAGGCGCAGCCGGCGGCGCCGGCCGTGCAGCCAACGGCGAACGGTGCCTTCGCGGCCAGGCGTGTCGGCGTCCTTTGTAGCTCTCGGGTTGCGCCGAACAAGGAGCCCGGGTCCGGCCTGCGCGCAACCGACACGGGCCTGCCTAATCGTCCCAGTTGAGGTAAAGCACGCGACCCCGCCCGGTCAGGTCGAACCACATCTCCGCCAGCTCTCGATTGGGGGGCCAAATCCTCTCTCCGCAACCGACGTGGCCGACGGTCGGCGACTCGAAGAGAGAGACCTCGACAAAGCCGTCGCGGACCAGCCGAAGGAGTGCGGTCTGAACCTCCACCGGGTGAATCGGACCGCCATGCTCGTCTTGCCGGCCGGTCACCTTGTCGTTCAGGTACTCCAGGATGGCCTCGTAG
This sequence comes from Gemmatimonadota bacterium, assembly GCA_041485505.1. Classification (GTDB taxonomy): domain Bacteria; phylum Gemmatimonadota; class Gemmatimonadetes; order Gemmatimonadales; family GWC2-71-9; genus JBDUEA01. The sequence continues at coordinate 1,214 of JBGPJS010000427.1, forward strand.
GTATCGGCATCGAAGGCGATGGCATCGAGGACGAACAGATCAATGGCGGCACGTGGCATTTCGATACCCTAGGAACGTCGAGCCGGTGGCCGGAGCAGCGCCTTGACCTGCGCCAGCCGGCGCCGGCTCACCGGAAGTCGGGTGCCGTCCCGGAGCACCACGACCGCCTCACGGTCGACCGACCCATCGACTGTCAGCTCCCGCACCTGCTCCAGTCGCACGATCGCCGAGCGGTGGACCCTCACGAAACGCGCGGGATCCAGCCGAGACTCGAGCGCGGACAGCGATTCGCGGATCCGGTAGCGTTTCCCCTTGGCGTGAATGCCGCTGTAGTAGTCCTCGGCCTCGATCCAGTCGATTTCAGCCGGGTCAATCAGCAGCTGCCCCGCCTCGGTGGGGACCGCGATCCGGTTGCTCCCACCGGCGCCTGCCGGAGTGCCCGGGTCTTGCCCCATCCGTGAGGACCCCACCGCCTCGCTCCCGAGCAGCGCGGAGAGGCGCCCCGCCAGCGCTACCGCGTCGGTCATCCGCATCCGCTCCCGCACCCGGGCGATCGTCGCCCGGAATCGCGCCTCGCTCAAGGGCTTGACCAGGTAGTCGAGCGCGTGAGTCTCGAACGCCCGGACCGCGAACTCGTCGTGCGCGGTGACGAAGACGACTGCCGGCATCCGCTCGACGCCGTGCATCCGGATCACTCCCAGGCCGTCGAGCCCCGGCATCTGGATGTCGAGGAAGACCAGATCGGGCGCGAGGGTCGCGAGGGCCCGCAGGGCTTCTCGTCCGTTCCGGCATTCGCCGACGACCGCAATGTCGGGATGCGCCGCGAGGAGCTGGCGGACTCCGCGCCGGGCCAGCGGCTCGTCATCGACGATCAGGGCGCGAATCTCAGCCATCGCTCTGCCCCGTCGGGGATGCCGTGATTTCATGATAGGGCAATCGCACCGTGGCTACCACACCGCCGGGAACATCCGCCAGGGTAAGCCGGCCCCGGTCACCGTACATGGTGGCAAGACGTTCGCGAGTGTTGGCGAGCCCCAGTCCGGCACGGGGCTCCGGCTGGATCGCGCCGAGGCCGGGGCCATCGTTCTTCACCTCGAGCACCAGATCGTCTCCCTCCCGGCGCGCCGCGATCGTTAGCGCGCCTCCTTCGGTTCGCTTGGCCAGGCCATGGCGGAGCCCGTTTTCCACCAACGGCTGGAGCACGAAGCTCGGCACCGCGGCCCGCATCGCCTCCGGGTCGATCGCAAAGGTGGCGCGGAGACGGTCTGAGAACCGCACCTGCTCGATCGCCAGGTAGCGCTCCAGGAATCCGATCTCCTCGGCCAGGGGGATTTCATACGACCGGTCAGCCTGCAGCGCCTGGCGGAGCACCTCACCGAGCTGCTCCAGCATCCGCGAGGCGGTGCCGGTGTCCTGGTCTCGCACCAGGACGGTGATGGCATTCAGGCTGTTGAAAAGGAAGTGGGGATTGAGCTGGGACCGGAGCGCGCCCAGCCGCGCCTCGGCGAGCTGCGAGGAAAGCCGGGCCGCGTGGGTTTCCCGCTCGCGCGCCTCGGCGAAGTAGAAGGTCGCGTGTTCGATCCCCAGCACGGCGAAGTAGACCGCGACACCGAAGGGAAGCGTCGTGAGGACCCAACCCAGCATCGCCTGGGTGGGCGTCGGGGCCATCGGTTGCAGCTGCAGCAAGGTCCGAAAGAGGAGGCCGCCGCCGGCCCAGAGCACGCAGAGCATGAGGGCAGCGATGAAGTGGATGGGGATGTTGCGTGCCAGGTGACCGCGGCGCAACGGAAACCGGTGCGCCAGCAGGAACACCAGCGGGGTGAGCGCGCCGTAGAGGAGCCAGTCGCCGCCCTCCCAGATCAGGTCCCGGAGGCTCGGCATATCCCAGTGGCCGACGCGGGCCTGGAGATAGGAGGCCAGCGATGCCAGGATCGCGGTCACAATCCAAGCCGCGGAGATGAACACCCACGGGCGCAGGGTCCGAGCCGGGGGAAGGTCGGGCATGGTCAAGCAAGGTAATCACTAACAAAGCCCCCCCTCCAGCCTTGCTGAAGAGGGGGTTTGCCCCGCTTACCGCTCACTGCTTACCGCTTACCGAGGGTGAGCCTACTTCGCCAGATCCCCCACCGCGTACGCCAGCTTGTGCACCTTGGCCTGATCGGCTGCTCCCGGCGCGTCAGCGTGCAGCTGCGTTGCCAGCGTGCTCAGCGCGTCCTGCCGCGCCTGTCCGGAGAGCTGTTCGGCGCCATCGAGCGCGCTTCTCACGGCTGATATTCTCGCGGCGGCGAGCCCGTTGGACCGGGCCAACTGGTCGAGATAGGCACGCGGCACCGCGAAGCTCGCCGGCCACCACAGTTTGGGCTGGCCCTGGACGTTGAGATAGTCCAGGTGCACCGACTTCGCGGCGTCGATTTCATTCTGCGAAATGAGCGCGCTCGGCGTCAACTCGAAAATGTCGAGCCCGCGGGCGATCTCGGAGCTGACGATGACGCCGTTGTACCAGTAGGCCGACCACGACCCGCCGCCGACCATTTTCGTCGAGTCGATCGGTCCCCGGTCGAAGTAGGCGATCTCTTTCGGATGGGCCGCATCGGTCCAGTCGAA
>JBGPJS010000428.1:0-3816 GCA_041485505.1 Gemmatimonadota bacterium
CTGCTCGGGCTCGCCTGTGGCGCCGGTATCGCGACCGAGAAGTCGAGGCCGCTGCTCGATGGCGCCGTCAGATGGCTGCTGGCGCATCGGCGGCCGGAAGCAGCGGGCTACCGCTTCGACTATTGGGTCGCCCCGGGCGATCAGACGGCTCCTACTCGGAGTGCCTGGTGCTACGGCGATCCCGGCGTGGCGACGGCCTTGCTCCTGGCCTTGCCGGACCCGTGGTGGCGCCCGGAAGCCCTGGCGGTGGCGGTTGGCGGCGCCACCCGCCCTCCCGAACTGGCCGGGGTAGCGGATGCTGGTCTCTGCCACGGCGCGGTTGGGCTCGGGCATCTGTTCAACCGGATGTTCCAGCGCACCGGGGATCCACGCTTTGGCCAGGCGGCCCGCTACTGGTTGGAGCGCGCGCTCGAACTCCGCCGGCCAGGGCAGGGGATAGCCGGCTTCAACTCCGCCGGTTTTCTTGCCGGCGCGGCCGGCGTCGGGTTGGCGCTCCTGGCGGCTTCGGTGCCGGGGGAGCCGGAATGGGACCGGGTTCTGCTCAGCTCGGCTGTCGGGTTTCCTCTGTCCTTTCCGATCTCCTGAATAGGCACGACCCTCTGGCTCACCCTGCAGTGAACCCGACACCGGCAAGGGGCCAACATGTCAAACGCCAAGCGGACAAAGCAGCCCGGCAAACCGAAGAAGGAGCGTGGCAAGATCAAGCTGGACGACCTCAACATCCGGAAAGAGACCCTCAAGCAGCTCACGGGTGGAGAGGCCGGGGACGTGAAGGGGGGCATGCGGAGAGCAGATGCTACCGACAATCGCGCAACCTGCCTCGCCGCCACCTGCCTGGGTGGTGGTAGCACTGGCAACATGCCCTGCTGATCGCGTAGCCGCGGGGTCGCAGATTTCGACGAGGATCTCGCGGCCCGCCTCGATCCGACCCCGCTCTCCTCGTGGACCCGATACTCTTAGTCAAGGAGCCGAACATGTCAGACGCCAAGCGGAAGCAGCCCGGCCAACCGAAGAAGGCGCGCGCCAAGATCAAGCTTGACGACCTCAATGTCCGCAAGGAGACCCTCAAGCAACTCTCGGGAGGAGAGGCCGGGGACGTGAAAGGGGGCTTGCGGAAGGCAGACGGCACCTGCGCCAGCACCTGTAGAGCTTCTACCTGCACCGGGGGGACTGACATCATGCCCTGCTGATTGCGCAGCCTCGGGTCCTAGCAGCCTCGATCCGACCCCGCTGCCTTCGTAAACCCGACACGCTCAGGTAAGGAGCCGAACATGTCAGACCCCAAGCGGAGGCAGCCAGGCCGACCGAAGAGGGCGCGCGCCAGGATCAAGCTGGACGACCTCAAGGTCCGGAAAGAGACCCTCAAGCAGCTCTCTGGTGGAGAGGCCGCGGATGTGAAAGGGGGCTTGCGGATGTGTTCCGCAGAAACCCATGGCTCGACCGTCTGCTACAGCACCACCTGCGCGGGGGCTGGCAACATGCCCTGCTGAGCGGGCAGGATTCGGGGCGGGCTAGCCGCCACATGACCTCCATCTCCTCGCTCGCCCGTCGCGGGTTGCTTTACGCCATCGACGCGAAGCTGGACGCCGCCGGATTGTCCCGGCCGGATCCACGCCTGGCCACTCGGCTCCTGACCCGCCGGTGGCCGGGCACCGCCGTCAACTCCCTCCGAGTCCGGGCCTGGACCGATGCCTCGGTGCTCGAGGACACGGCGCGAGCGATTGCGGCCATGTCGCCGGGACGCCTTCGCGGCCAGATGTCCAGCTTCCCCGAGATGGCCATGCGGCTGCAGCTGCTGTTGTTGACCCGCAGCCCAGCCATCCGCGGACAACTCATGCAGGCCATCGACGCCGACTTCGCGTCCCGCGAAGTTCCCTCGGAGTGCGATGTGGCCATTCTGGGCGGCGGCCTCCACGGCTCGGTGCTGGCCAACGCGGTGGCGTCGAAGGCCCTCACCGCGGTGCTGTTCGATGCCGGGCCCGGAGGGGGGAATTTTTTTGTGAACCGCCGGACCCGGCTCAACTTCGGCGGGAACGACCTTCCGGGGGCACCGCTCCAGGTCCGCGATATCGATCCCGGTCCCTTCCCGAACGCGGGGGAGTTCGGCGACGTGGTGAAGACCAACCTCTGGGCCGCGTTCGTCCGGGGGGTCCACATCGCCACCCATCGGACCATTCAACAGCTGCGCTGCCTGGATGTCGATGAGTTCGAGTTGGTCCACGACGGCACGGTGCAGGCCGGGTGCAGCCTGGTCTTTGCGGCCACCGGGCAGAAACACCCGGTGCCGGACCTGGGATCACTGGCGGAGCGGGAGTTTGCCGGGATTGACGCCGGTGACGCCGAGGCCATTGGGCGGCTCCGTTGCGCTACGGCCGAGCAGGTGTACCGGCTCGACCCCACTGGCCCGCTTCCGATACCGTGGCACCAATTGCCGGGCGACACCTACGTCATCGGCCAGAGTTTTCCCTCCGGATTGGCGGTGGTCGAAGATCAACTCGGCGTCTTCGATGGGGGCTACCATCCAGACGACTATCGGACCCGGAACAAGATCTACTGGAATAACCGGGACCGGCTCGTGAATGGCATGGGCGCCCAACAGGAGCAGGGGATTCGGTCTCCGTCCGAGGCGCTGGACGCGGCCCACCGCGGCCATCTGGTCAGCGCGCCGGACTCAGTGGTCGCAATCGAAGAGATTCCCGGCTCCGCCAACCTGAGACTACAATTTGTCGACGGCCAGTCACGGGAGGCGGCCCGGGTGGTTCTGGCCGCGATTCGGAGTCACAACGGAGTCAAACTCCGGTTCCCCCGGGCTTCCCTGAGCGTCGACTTCACCGAGCTGATGGACGACAACAGGAAATCCATGGAAGCAACCCAGCGGGTCCCCCACCCCGGATTTGATCGATTCGGAATCTTCCATTCATTGGTCGATCCGGCGGGACGGGAACTCCAGGCGTTCTTTGTCGCCGGCGCGGGCATTCCCCAATCGTTCGAGGTAGCGCAGGCCGCGCAAAGCATTCTTCACAGCCTCCCGCAGCCAGCGGACCATGGGGGCTTGTTCAGCACTCCGCCCAATCCGCATCTCTGCGAGCAGAAGCCCGCGGAATGCATTTCCGCGGTCCCAGGTTGACCCCTTCGACGCGGGCTGCACTCTAGGAATGCTGCGCGACGTACCGCCGCGCCTCCGTTGGATCGGTGCGGAGGGCGCACCCGGCAAGCCTGGCCCCAACGACGCGCCTTCGCGATCCCGGCTGCCCCTGGGTGTCGGGTCGTCCGCCTGGAATCCGATACAAGAATGCGAGACTAGGAATGAGGGTGTGTGGGCGAAAGGGGCAGGATCCCGTTACAAGAGTCCCATCTACGTGAGAAGGAGTCGGAGCCATGGCGAAGCGACCAGGTACCCGGAAGCAAGGCGCTGTGCGGCCGAAAGCAAAGCCGGCGAAGGCTCTCAAGGATCTGGAACCCAAGGGAAAGGCGAAGGACGTAAAGGGCGGGTTGGTCTGCATCCCGATAATCGGGATCATCATCCCCCTACTTCCTCCCTGTACCCCCGTTAACCCCCCCCCGCCCCCCCCGCCGAAGGCGAAGGCGTGACTGCATGTCGAAACTCTGGTTTCTCTGGTTGGAGATCACCGGAAAGTGCCAACTGGAATGTGCCCACTGCTACGCCGACTCCGGCCCTACCGGCACCCAAGGCACCATGACGGCCGCCGACTGGCGGCGGGTGATCGACCAGGCCGCCGGAATCGGGGTGGGCATGTTGCAGTTCAACGGCGGCGAACCCACGCTGCACCCCGACCTGCCGGCCCTGGTGAAGCA
>JBGPJS010000429.1:0-3814 GCA_041485505.1 Gemmatimonadota bacterium
GCCGATCCCCGGATTTTCTTCGCGCCGAGCGTCGCCGTACTGATCGACTCTCCCGCCTTGGTGGGACACTTTCGAACCTGGCGCTTTCTCGTCGATGGGGTACCGCATCGGGTCGTCTACTGGCCGCTCCCCGACGCGGCGCCCTTCGACACTACGGCGCTGGTGAGCAGCCTGGAGCGGCTGGTTCGTCAGGCGGTTGCCCTATTCGGCCGGGCGCCCTACCGCGAATACACCTTTCTCTTCCAGGACGGCGCCTACGGCGCACTCGAACACCGCAACTCGGTGACCATCGGCGCACCGAGCGCAGAGCTGGCGAAAAGCCTCGACGACCTGTTCGGCGAGACGGCCCATGAGTACTTCCATACCTGGAATCTCATGCGCATCCACCCCGTCGAGCATGGGGATGTGGACTATCGCACGCCGGCGGGCAGCCGCGGGCTCTGGTGGAGCGAAGGCCTCACGATGTACTACTCCGATCTGCTCCGGCGACGCGCGGGGCTGCCGGTGCCCGACTCGACCCGGATTGCGCACCTGGAGACCCAGATCGGCTACTACCTTCGGAACCCCGGGAACTCGCGTTTTTCTCCCGAGCAGGTGAGCCTGTCCGCCTTCAGCGAGTCCCCCGGCGCGTTTGGCGATTACTCTCCCAGCACCCACCTGCAGGGTGAGTTGCTAGGGACCCTGCTCGACCTGATCGTCCGCGACGCGACCCGGGGCCGCCGCTCGATCGACGACGTGATGCGGGCCATGCTGGAGCAGTTCTCCGGAGAACGCGGGTTCACCGGTCGCGACATCGAGCGGATAGTGGGGGAAGTGTGCGGATGCCAGGTGAAGCCGTTCTTTGATGCCCACGTGCGCGGAGCCAAGGCGATCGACTTCGACCAGTACCTGCGCCTCGCGGGACTCCGCACGCGGGTGTCCTGGAGTTCGGCGCTCGACCAGGACGGGCAGCCGTTGGTCGACCAGCGGCTGTACGCCTGGCTGGCGCCGGGCGAGAGGTTGCTCAGTCTCCTCAGCACCAATCCGGCCAGCGCCTGGGGCCTGGCGGGCCTCCACACTGGGGACAGACTCATATCGCTGGGCGGGGTTTCGGTGACGCGCGAGGACGATTTCCGCGCCCGGATACGCCGGCTGCGGATCGGCGACACGGTTCAGGTTACGGTGCGGCGTCCCCCAGGTGAGTGGCGAACCACCGTTGTTGCGGTAGGCTTCGATCGACCGGTGGTCCGGATCGAGGAGTTTCCGGAGGCAACGGAGCGGCAGCGCGCCACCCGCGTGCGCTGGGTCGCCGGGTCTCCCTGAGTCTCCCGTTATTCCCGAGGTTCATCATCATCCCGGAGCAGCTCTCGGAGCATCCGGTCTGGATGTTCGAGAGGCCTTGGTGATCTGGTAGTGTTCGGTTTCAGTATAGGGGACCGAGGTCAGCCCCCGGTCGGTGAAGAGGTAGATGGTGGCACCAGGATATCCCAACAGGATCGGTGAATGGGTGGCGATGATGAACTGAGATCCATTCGTCACCAGCATGTGCATGGCGGCCAGAAGCGCCAGTTGCCGCGCCGGAGAGAGAGCGGCCTAAGGATTCGAGGTCGTAGGCTCTGAAGTCCCCCGGGATTCTCGATGATGCTGGCCAGGTTATGAAAGGTCTCCGCCTTCAACGCCTTGACCAGCCCGGAATGACTGGGCGGGTCGAGAATCGGACATGCTTGGTGCCCCCCTCCGGATTGAGGCCGAAAGAAGCTCGCAATTGCTTCGAGGAGGGTGGCCGGAATAGTGAACGGATATTCCGCCGGGCCCTGGGCCTGAATCCTCCGGATGCTGAGTGCCTCAACGAAGCGGGCGGAACCGGTGGCGGGGCCTTTTTCGGCTCTCTCCCGGCGAGGCGACATTGAATCCTCCAGCCTGGAACACTGGTGAAACCGCATGCCCGGTACGACACGGCCGCAGATGAATGCAGATTCGCGCAGATGGAACTCGTCGAATCTCGGGAATCATCTGCCTGGCTTGGGTATGTCTCCGGCCAGGCGGATAGGCGGAGAGTTTCGAATGCTCAATCTGCGTTGGTCTGGGTTTATCTGCGGCTAAATGGCCTCCGCGAGGGACTGGATGCTTTCACCGTCGATAGGCAATCAGCAGCCCATCGCGGATCGGGACCAGACTCGCGATCCACTCGGGATCGGTGGTGACGAGCCGGGTCAACTCCCGGATGCCCGTGGTGTCCGCCGAGCGGTCGGCGGCATCGAAGACCTTGCCGCTCCACAGCAGATTGTCGACGATCAGGACCCCGCCCGGCCGAAGCTTCTCCCGGATGACGGGAAACGATCCGGGGTAGCCGGCCTTATCGATGTCGTTGAAGATGATATCAAAGGGGCCGGCGCTGTCGCGGAGGGCCTGGACCGCTTCACCCACATGGTACTCAACGATGTTGGCGAGACCGAGAGCAGAAAGGTGAGTGCGTGCCCGCGCGGAGAGATCGGCATCCCATACCGAGTGGTGCACGGTGCCGCCGCCGTTTTCCAGCACCCCGCGAGCGAACCAGGCCGTGGAGTAGCCAAAGCCCGAGCCCAGCTCGAAGACCGCCCGGGCCTTGAGCAGGCGGGTGAACAGGTAGCAAAGGTAGCCGCAGCCGGGGCCGATGATCGGAAAGTCGGTCTTCGCGGCCTCGGTTTCCATGGCCGCGAGCTCGGGCGGCCGCGGCGGGACCCAGCTCTCGAGGTAGTGCGCGACTTGCGGGGCAATGGGTTCGAAGGGCATGGGACCTGAGGTCTTCAGGGTTGGCTTCCGCGAGAACTCCCGCCTAAGATGGCATACCTCTCGAAGTCTTCAAATACCTCCTATTTCCGGACTCGGGCTGGCGCGACTTCAATCTGGAGACCAATAGCTCGGATCAGGCCATCGTCTGCTGCGGTGATGGGAAGTTCGACCCCCCCCTTGTCCGGCGAACAACAGGCCGCAGATCGACGCAGAGCAAACGCAGATGATCCAAAGGAGTCGACAAAATCCGCCTGCACCAATCTGCGCTCACTCTTCGGCTCACTCGATGGTTGGTTGCGAGGGGTTGACCGGGGTTATCGCGGGCGGCCCTTCAGCAAGGCCCGAATCTCCTCGGCCCGGTTCCGCCCATGGATCGGGTACTCCCGGTAGTAGCGGTCGCCCAGCATTTCCTTGAGACGGGTGAGCGCGGCCGAGGGGTCCGCGCCCGCCGCCAGAAGCTGGCGCACCACCTGGACGTGCTCCGGGAAGAACTCGGTACGGTTGGCGGCGAATTGCAGCGCCGTCCTTCCCAGACCATCAGTCTGAGACACCTTGGCGTTGTGCCTCAGGAGCATGGCTACCGCTTCGGGGCATCCCCCGTCCGCCCCGGCCATGAGCGGCGACTGGCCCAAGCCGTCGGCGGCGTCGGCTTGGGCGCCGGCGTCGAGCAGAAGCCGGACCAGTGTGTCGGCGCAGGTCCGGGCGGCCAGGATGAGTGCGGTCGCACCCTGGTTGAGGGATGGTGGAGCGCCCAGGAAGAGCGGTTTGGTCCCGGTCTTGACGAGGTCCAGCTTGGCGCCGTGGCCGAGCAGAAGCTCCACCACCTCCCAGTACTTGGGCGACCAGCTGGGCTGGTAGAAGACGGCTCCTTCCTTATAGATGGCCTGGAGTAGCGGCGTGTAACCAAGCTCGCCGTAGGCGTTCGGGTCGGCCCCTGCCTCCAGCAGGGCGCGAACCATCTCCGGCTGTCCCAGCCCGGCCGCCAGGTGGAGCCCGTTGGGGCCGCCGAAGGAGGTTCCCTCGAGTCGAGCGCCCGAGCGGTAGAGGGCTTCCACCTCGGGCC